>JBCBDH010000019.1:0-21962 GCA_038529855.1 Bacteroidota bacterium
GCTTGAGAAGTACCACTTTTGGCCTTATAGGCACCAGTGTGGTCAGGAGCAACAACATTTCTTTCCAGCATCATTTGAGAATGATAATATCTTTTCAATAGCAGCAGTAGATTGTGATCATGCTCGGTCTAGCTTCAGCAACTTTGGACTGACCAATGTAGATGTCGCTGCGATGGGAAGAAATGTTGTTGCTCCTGACCACACTGGTGCCTATAAGGCCAAAAGTGGTACTTCTCAAGCTACCGCTTTGGTATCTGGTGTAGCGGCCCTTTTGATGACGCATCTTTCAAATCAGCATTTTGAGCCCGTTATACAAAGTATTTATCATACGGTGATCCCACATGCTTCTCTCCATATTTCCTCCAACGGCGTGATGGATGCCAATCTAGCAGTTATTGAATTGCTCAATAATTTTGGAATTCCTTATCGCTCTAGCGACGAGGAGCAAGGGCTAGCAACAGAGATTCAAGCACCAAGTATTTATCCCAATCCATTTCGTGACTTTTTGACCATTGATTATCAGCTAGAATCTGCAGGAAGGGTACAGTTCAGTATTTTTGATGTGATGGGAAGATTGGTTCATCAGGAAGAACGGCAAACTGACGCTGGGATTCATCAGTACCAGTGGGAAGGAGCGGCGCGACTGGAAGGGGGAATGTATATTTTACAATGGCAGGGCAATGGCCAGCATTTTAGCCAAACTTTGATAAAAGAATAGATTTGATTTAAGAAACTCCTCAGGGCTTGCCCTGAGGAAAAATAAAACAAGCCGTTTTGACGGTACCGAATGTGATACTCCAGGGACTGTATCCTGGAAAAGTTTATTTTTTTCAATTTGGGGTCCAGCTACCAGCTGGCCCCAATTAGTCGTTTGAGGCATTTGAATATGCCTGCCAAAACTTACTGCCATGCGTATCCTTTTTGTACTCTTTTTTTGTTGCTCCATTTCCATGCTGAAATCCAATCCAGTGAGCGATAGTCTGATTTTCCAGCAAATTGCCTTAACAGATAGCCTGAGAAAGGAAGGACAGCGCGAAGCAGCGCTCGCCCTTTTGCTGGAATCCAGAACTGCTCCCAGCTATCAAAATGCCAGTTGTACAGCCCAAACGGCACTACAGCACAAAACAGGGCTTTGCTATTTTTACCTCAAACAAAGAGAGAAGGCCCTAAACTACTGGCGCGATTCTGTTTTACAGGATCGGATCAATTGTCTGGGTAGACTCCATGCCGAAACGGCCAATTCTCACTATGCCATTTCCCTGGCCTACAGAGGTATTGGTGATCGCAGTGCAGCGGTCGACCATATGAAGGAGGCTCTGTTGATTCTGGATCAGCTCAATGAAAAAGATACCCTGGATTTGGCTTACAAATACCTACAAGCGGGTTCGCTTTATCGACTAATTGGCGATTATGGCCTCTCTCGCCATTTTCTGATGCAAGCCTTACGCTATTATCAAGGGCAGCGTGGGCGGCGGGTGGCCGAGCTTTACAATGGCTTGGGGATGTTGGAGATACGAGAAAAAAAATATGCTAGAGCCATTGATTGGTTGGATCGAAGTTTGACCTTGTACGAAGCTGCTGGTGCTGAGAAATATGCGGCTTATCGAGCGAGTTCGCTGCATAATAAGGGACGGGCCCATTTGTACCTAAAGGACTATACCAATGCTCGCAAGGATGCAGAAGCCGCTCTGGCCATCAATCAAAAGCTGGATCGTCCTGAAGAGATTTGTAAAAATTACGAGCTATTGGGGATGATCAATCGCTATCAAAAACGCTATCGCAATGCGCGCGATTATTATGAGCGAGCCTTGTCCATCCGTCAGCAAAATGCCAAAGGCACTTATTCTCGAGTAGTGGCTTATTCCTATGAAAATATCGCTGGGCTTTTGGGTTTTCAGCAGCAGTATGATGCATCCTTAGGCTATTATCAGCGAGCCATTCAGCAGCTTCAACCTGATTTTGAGGCCCAATCTATAGATGATCTGCCCATTGTTCGACAATCTTCTATAGCCCATCGTCTAGACCTTATTCGGGTATTGGGTTTAAAGGCAGCCGCTTGGAGAGATCGCTATCAGCAAAATAAGCAGGTGCGCGATTTGAATACGGCGCTGCAAACCTACCGTACAGTGGATAGTCTGATTGCTCAAAGCCGTATGCAGTTTCGGCAGGCAGATTCCAAATATGCACTGATTGATGCCTGTATTCCCATTTATGAAAAGGCCATCCAGACCGCACTTGATTTGTATCGCCTCAATGGGCAAGAGGCTTTTCTTCAGGAAGCCTACGCCTTTAGCGCCAAAAATAAAGTAGTCGTTCTTCTAGAAGGTTTGCAGGATTTAAAGGCCAAGATGGCTGGTTTACCAGATAGCCTTTTGGAAAAAGAGCGCCAACTCAAGAAACAATACCAACAACTGGAAAGCGAAATCTATGATGCGGAGAGCCAACGAAAAAAGCAGCAGGCCGCACAGCAAAAAAATCGTTTATTTCAGCTGCAGCAAAATTATCATCAACTCATCGATCAGTTTGAACGCGAATATCCCAACTACTTTCAGCTCAAATATGCCTTTCCCCAAAGTGCGGATATTCAGGGGCTTAGAGATTCCTTGCCAGAGGATGCTGCGATCTTGGAATACTTTGTTGGCGAAGAGCGACTCTTTATTTTTTTGCTGACCAAGGATGAACTGCGCTCTTTTGAATTGGAGAAACCCAAGGATTTTTCTGAACAGTGCAATGCTTTTAGAAAATTGCTGGAAGCAGGAGGGCAGTTTTCTACAGAAGCCTACTGGCCGATAGCTCAAGCGCTTTACCCCTTGTTGTTGGAGCAGCCTTTGGCCGTCTTGCCCAATGCGATTTCCAGATTGATCTTTGTACCAGACCATTTGCTGTTGCAGCTTTCTTTTGAGGTCCTCCCCTTTGCGCCAATTGATACTACTCAAGATTTCAATCAACAATATTTGCTTCGTCGCTATGCTTGTAGCTATGCCTATTCTAACCAATTGATCTTTAATACCGCTCAAAGAGATCGCATGAATAATCGGATGAAGGCATTTGGTGGATTTGGTTTGGAATACGAAAAACAAACCCTGGAAGAGATGAAAAAGCGATTTAGCCTTAGTGATAGCCTTTCTGAAAAACGATCGATGGGTCGTTTGGCTTATTCTGATGATGAAGTCAGGGAGATCGCTCAAATCTTCGATGGTGATACTTGGCTTAATCGGGCGGCTACCAAAGCGGCCTTTTACGAAAACGCAGGTAATTATCGCCTTTTGCACTTTGCTATGCATGCCCTTGCTGTCGAGGAAAACCCCTTGAACTCTACGCTCATTTTTTCGCCTACCCCAGATTCTGCCGATTATCTTTTGCGGGCAGCGGAGATTTATCCCCTGCGACTCCATGCAGAAATGGCGGTATTGAGTGCTTGTCATACAGGGAGTGGGACTTTGATGCGTGGGGAAGGCGTGAGGAGTTTGGCGCGGGCTTTTGCCTTTGCGGGCTGTCCCAGTTTGGTGGCGAGTTTGTGGTCGGCATCTGATTATTCGACCAAGGAGATCACCACTTCTTTTTACCGCTATTTGCACGATGGCCATCCCAAGGATCGGGCTTTGCAATTGGCCAAGCTCGACTATTTGGAGCAAGCTCCTCCTTCCTATCGCCTGCCCTCCCTTTGGTCGCATCTGGTCCTGATTGGCGACAGCCAGGCCATGGTTTTTCAGGATCGTGGAAGTGGGTGGAAGCATTGGAAGTGGATGTTATTATTGGCGTTTGTATTGCTTATTGGAATGGGATGGTGGAGTAGAAAGCTTTGATGCAGAATAAGCCCCGCCAAAAAGCGGGGCTCATTGAAACTAAGAGAATTAGGGTATTTTATTCTGCGATCATGATTTTAGTCGTGCGTAAGGTTTTCTCTGTTCTCATTTTGATCAGGAAGACGCCATTGCCAAGCAAATCTTTACCCAAGTCCAGGCTGTGGCGACCTGCTTCATAAGCTCCATCAGTAACTAGGCTGCTTACTCTTTGTCCAGCCATATTGTAAACATCGATGTTGATATTAGACTTTTCATCCAATTGGAAGTCAACTTTAGCCTCTGTAGAGAAAGGATTGGGGAAGACATTGATATAAGTATTACCCAAGGACTGAAGTTGTTGAGCTGTTTGCAAGTTAGGAAGTTCAGGGTTGTCGCTTCTGTGCTCACATTCTGAGGCTTCATCAGTGATAGTGAATCCGTCGAAGTTGGTAGCGGTCATGCTTACATCCGTAAATACACTATTGATTCTTCCTGGAGCTACTGAAGAAACTTTTACGTAATCAACAGTAATGACTGCACCATTTTCCAATCTTACTTCAGCTGCAGGGTATTGACTGGTCGCACCACCATTGCCTGGATCATCAGCTATACCATTCCAAGAAAGGCCGCCTGAATAAGTAGTGGATGAACTTCCGTCACTGTTGCTAGTGTGGCTGATATCGAAATGTGCATCAGCATGGTCCAGAACATAGTAAAGAACAAGTGGCCAAATTCTAGAGCTACCATTACCAATGACATTCATCTGATCTTCATATATCTTACGTCCTCTGAGGTAACCTTCTATGATGAGTACGTCTCCCTTACCAAAGTTCATAGAGACTTGCTTTTCATTGCCTTCAACATTCTCGATTCTAAGACCAATGTCCCCACCTTGGGTCGCACTTGCTGTGTAGAGCATATCGCCATTGCGTGGAATACTTACAGGATCATAGGCAGCACCAAATGTAGTACAGTTGTTCATTTCGATGGATACACCGTCATTTCCAGATTCGCCACAGTTGGATACGATAAGCTTACCTCCTACTGTTTCGACGGAAGCTTGACCAAGTGCATTGTGAACAAGACCTTTATAAGTTACCTGTGCATTAAGGGTAAAAAAGGTTGCAAAAAGACATGCGATAAATAGTAAATTTTTCATGATAAAAAGATTTTGAGTGTTTAAGTAATTTTATAATTGAGTGATCTAATCCGTGGATTAAGGAATAACAATGATGATGTAAGTGGGAAAAGGCATGAAGGCTATGGGGATGGTATAGATGGTAGGGCCAGGGCGCCGCATCTGTACTGGGTAATCTCCTGCTCTAATCGTAATGGCTTCGGATGGAGGGTTTTCTCCCGCACAAGTAAATACTTCGCTCAATAAATCGCGAGAAACTTCAATGTCTGTAGATATGGTAAATTGGTCTTCTCTGGAGATTTCATCGATAAACTCCTGGCTAAATGTACTGCCGTCAATTTCGATGTTGAAACTGCCGCCAGCGCCCAGGTAAGCTTCCCCGTTGGCCTGATTAAAGTCGAGCATGGGGAAGGGTTCATGTGGGAAAGGGAAACCTGCACAGAAGCCAAAACCAGGCAGGCAATCAACGTAAGCGTAATCTTCAAAGTTAAAGGGGCCCATGGCGGCGGCGCAAGAAATACGGCTCGGTGACATCGTGTTATATTGGTCTTGCTGATCGCTGTCCATTAGCGCTTCAGTAATGGTTGCACCTTCATTTTCGGGGTAAAAGTCATCATTTTTCTGACAGGCGGACAAAAGGAGGACGATTGCCACTGCCCAAAAGCTTAGCATTTTCATAAAGCATGAGTTTTAGAGGTGAAGAAAAGCAGTAGAGCTTTTTCTATGGCATTACTCTTTGGGTCTCTCTGTATGCAGGAGAAGGACTTTTGGAGTAATTAAAATTTGTTGTGAATGATTAATTTGATTGTCACTTCTATAAGCGGAAAGGACGAGTGATGTGACAGAAGAAAGAAAAATAATTTTTGAAAATAGGAAATGAGCCCTATTGTTAAGAACAGCGATTTTCGCGCATTTTTGGCAATAGTACGCTAAATTGCTGCTATGAATATGCAAAAAGCCCCAACGCCTGTTCGGTCTAAATCGCTGACACGGCGTGTTTTAAGGTGGCTGAGCCTTATCGTATTCTTTGGTGGAGTGTTACTAGCTATTGCCCTCATTGCTATTAACAATTACCTGAGGTCCAATACCAAAAGCCTTCTCGACCAGATGGGCTTATTGGATAATGGCTTTATTGAATTTGAGGAGGCCACGATTCGTTTGCTCGATGATTTTCCACTCGTATCGGTCCGTTTAGAAAAAGTCCACTCTCTTGACTCCATCCAGGGGCCCGAACGCCCACATTTGCTACAGCTCGACGTCCTCACGGCCAGCGTCTCCCTAAGATCCCTACTCAAACGAAAAGTTGCGCTGGAGTCCGTGAGATTGATAGGTGGCTACATTGATTTGTACACAGATACTGGGGGGTATAGCAACTGGAAAGACTGGCTTCAGAAGGCGCGTTCGCTCGATACAGATCCCCGCGCTAGCAATCTCAAGCTCATCACCAATTTTTTGGAACTTCAGTTGTCAAATGTAGAGATTCACTTTAAAGATAGCCCTATTCGACGACGGATACAGGGGATGGCCAATCGAGTAAATGCCCAGTTGGCGATGACGGATGGGGGGCTTGATGCTCAAGTAGATATGGACCTTAAGGTCTATGAATTGACCTTTCGAGAGGAGCGGGGGACTTTTCTTCCTCGCAGTCGACTTCGCGGTCGATGGCATGCCTATACCAAAGATCGCGATGTTATTATTGAGCCCTGTGATTTGCAGGTCAATGAAGAAGACTTTGTTTTTAGCGCTCGTTTTCGCCCTCAGAAAGAAAAATGGGAAGAATGGTCGGTGTTGACCTTTGAGAGTAAAGCTACGCGTTGGAAAGCGGTTCAGCCCCTACTCTCTCAGCTTGTTCGAGATCACTTATCCCCTTTTTATGTTGAGCAGCCTTTTTATACTAAAATCCTTATAAGGAGCCCACTTCGAGTTAATTCTGTTCCCATTGTAGAGGTGAGCTTTCGGCTAGAAGATAATCGGGTGGAGGCCAGAGATATCGCCTTGGCCAACATCTCGCTACATGGCCAATTTATCAATCGCTTATTTGATGATGAGCGTCGACTGACAGAGGGGCGGCGACGGATTCGTCTGAAACTCTACGACCTGAAGACCCAATACCAAAGCTTCAATATTTCCACAGATTCCATTCGAGCACAATACACAGATGAGATGGGGCCACAGATACAGACCAAGCTAGAAGCAAATGGTCCAGCTAAGGGGATTGGGGAATGGTTAGAGAATGACCAGTTTTTCTTTGAGCGTGGACAATTTGAACTAAAGGCAGAGCTAAAGGGCTCACTATTAAAGCTTGATGAGCTGCTGATCAATAGTTATGGTCAGTTGGGCATCAAGCATTTTTCGGTATTTTACCAACCCGCCAAAGTCGCCTTTCCCTTTGAGCAATTGACACTTGATAAAAAGGCTGGAGATGCTTTTTTTACCCTCAAAAACAAACCTCGTTCAAAAGAGTCTCCCATATACATCAAAGGCGATTTGCGCAACATCCATGCATTGGTACTAGAAGACATAGCTGTACGACCCAAGAGTGGTGTCAAGGTCAGCTCAAAAAAAATCACTTGGGAAAGTTTGGTTGAATTATTTGGTGACGCAGCAAGCAGAAAAGAGAAACGACAAAAAAGCCAGAAAGAAAAAAAGCGCTCGATGAAAGAGACGCTGTATGGCTTACAAGCCAATTTTCAACCGCGCTTACAGATTGCATTGGATACCTTGGTCTACCAAAAAGGGATACAGGCCGCCAATTTTTACAGCGATGTTTATTTTGAAGGTCAACACACGTTGATCGTAGATCAAACGCACTTTGACTATGGTAATGGGAAGGTGGAACTGAAGGCACGTTTGGACATCAGCGATCCCTATGTTACCCCTTTTGAAGTAGAATTGGAGGCCAAGCAGATGGATTTGAATGACCTTTTGGCTTCCTTTGATTTTTTTGACATCAAGCTATTGAGAGCCATCAAAGAACACCCAAGGGATGCAGATATCCAGATTAAATACCAAGGGATACTCGATGATGAAGCGGGCCTGATTCCCTTTACTTCTAAGGCAGAGATGGAAGTAATAGGTAGACGCCCCACCAAGAGTAAAGCCAAGATTTTGTATGCTTCTGATAAAGAGAAAAACCAACAGCGCATCTCCATCCGTCTGAGTGGCGATCCCAAAAAATTTAATGACTTTTTCAAGAATGAACAGTTCTTTTTTGATCGAGGCGTTTTTGAGGTTTATTTTGATTACGATGGGGAGATTTCCTCTTTTGAGGAATTACTGACTAAGGCGACCACCAATTTCTCTTTGGAAAATAGTGAGGTATTTTATAAGAAAGCAGATGTGACGCTTCCTTTGAAAAGCATTGCGATGTTGGCCCATGAGGACCATGCGGATTTTAAAGTCAATGTGCATTCTGAGGCCCTAAAACGGCCCATTTTGTTTTCGGGCAAACTGGATCATTTGAATGCTTTGCTCTTTGGTGATTCTACAAAAGAGGTGAGTACGGAAATCAATATTTATGGGCAGCAATTGATCTGGCAGGAATTCCTAACGCTTTTTGGCGATCGGGATAAAAAAGTGGAGCGAAATAATAACATCGACGCGATGAAAGCGACGATTATTGGGATGATCAATACCTTTAATCCCAATATCGAGGTGCAGATTGATCGTTTTCTCTATTCAGATAAATTGGCAGTCGACAATTTCAAAACTGGGGTTTATCTCAAAAATGCGCATACCTTAGTGCTGGATAAGACTGGATTTAATTTCCAAAAAGGACATATGAATCTGGATGGGGAAGTGGAGCTTTTTGAAAATCAAGATACGCCCTTCCGATTTAATTTACAGACCCGAGAATTCAATTTAGGAGGCTTGCTAGAGGGCTTGGATTATCTGTCCATTCCCGTTTTGGAAGATATGAAAAAGCTGAACGGCTGGATTACTATGAACCTAGACCTAGCGGGGATTATTGCCGCTAATGGGAATAGATTGATCCCCGATGCTACGAAAGGGCAACTCGGTTTTAATCTTCGCGATGTAGAGATTGTTGGTTTGAGTCCTCTGGATTCCATCGCAGAGAAATTGTACATGAAGAAGCGTTTTAAAGAAGTGCGTTTTGCCCCTTTGACTGATACTCTTTTTATCGAAGGCCAAAATATCGAAATCCCTCAAATGGAGATTCAGTCCAATGCCCTGCATTTATTCTTGGAGGGTAATTACAGTTTTGATGAGCAAACCAATCTCTGGATTTCTGTTCCCCTCAAAAATCTGAAAATTACAGACCGCAGTAAGATACCCGATAAAATAGGCTACGCCCGAGCCAAGGATAAAGTCTACCTGGAAGCAGCTCCAGATAAAAACGGAAAGATCAGGTTCAAATTTCACCTCACCAAAAGGCAATTTTACAAAGATCGCGGGATATTAGATCAATATAAATCTGACCGACGAAGAGATCGGAAGATTCGTAAAGAAATGAAAAAGCGAGCAGGATCTTAAGGTTCTTTTCTCGTTTGCTCCGCTACATCCATCGTTTTCCCTCCAACTGATCTACAAAATAAGCCATCTCCTCCTGCTTCCCAATCGTCACCCTCGCCCAATTTGGATGACTAGGCCAGCCACCCGCCAGTACAATCTTATGATCGCGCATCAACTGTTTAAAAGGAGGAAATTTTTCCACATTGAAATAGACAAAGTTCGCTTGGCTTTCAACATAAGGAAGATCGAGTCGACGAAGTTCGCGATACAATTGCTCCCTCCCCTGCTCATTGCGTTTTCTTGATCGGTCTAAAAAGTCTTGATTCTTCAATGCGCCAAGCGCAGCGGCCACACTTAGTACATTGGGCATATTCCCTGGAAAACCCATAGTAAACTTCTTTTCCAAAGCGGTGATCAAATCGGCTGACCCCATGAGGAATCCGATGCGCAAGCCTGCCATACCATAGATTTTGGAGAAGGTGCGGGTGATCAAAACCTGTTTTCCCTCTGCGATTAAAGGGGCCATGGTATGGCTTCGCCAATTGTCAAGGTATTGAATGTATGCCTCATCAATCAGCACGGGGCATTTTTCGGATACCCGTCGACAGAAGCTTTTTAGGCGATCCTTAGGGAGCAATTGGGCGGTGGGATTATTGGGATTGCAGAGGGTCAGGAGGCGCGTTTTGGGGGAGAGATGGGCTTCCATGGTTTCGAGGTCGATTTGGAAATTATTGTTGACTTTGACGGGGAGGACTTCTGCCCCAATTTTTTTTGCTAACTGTCCAACGACGTCAAAAGTTGGACTTGGGACGATGATCTGCCCTTGATTGCTGCCAAAATGGACAGCTAGCCAGCTCAGCGGTTCAAAAGAACCATGGCCCAATAAGATATTGGCAGGCTGAAGCCCTTCCTGCTGAGCAATCAATTGTTTGAGGGCTTGGTAATCTTGGGGATGGAAATTGCAATAACGATGGCTTCTGTAGAGATTTTGAAGAACTTGATTTTTGGCGGCTTCAGAAGGGCCATAGGGATTTTCGTTGAACAGGAGGCGCTTGATGTCAGAATCTTCTATTAGCTGCTGTGGGTCTTGAGGGCGAATGTCAAAAGCGGATAAGCCCAATCCAAGGGCAGAAAGGCACGCAGTTTGGAGCCAGCTTCGTCTGTTTTGTATCATGTTTTTGGTGGGGAAGGTAGCCTCTCACTTGGAAAATATCTTCCAGATTCACGATTCTGGAAACGATTTGGGGCTTAAAAGAGGTGTTTTTAGGCTTTGTGCTTATTTGGACTTGGAAAGTGGACGTTTTTTGAATTCTGTTGGTGTCATTGCCGTGTGTTGTTTAAAGGCAGCATTGAATGTGGAGAGGGAATTAAAACCGCTTTGGTGGGCAATACTGATTACCTTTTCTTCTCTGCTATGTGGAGCAGACAGGAGTTGTTTGGCAAAATCAATGCGATAGCCATTGATCAATTGTGAGAAATTATGCCCAGTATTTTCGTTGATGACTTGAGATAATAAACGAGCACTAATCCCCACTTCGCGAGCGAGCTTGTTTAGGTTGAGCTGGGCATCGAGAAATACCTCCTGCTCGCGAAGAAGTTGATGAACCTTTTGCATGACCGCCTGACTTTCTGATTTGCTCAATACGGATTGTTTGTACTTTTCCATAGGATGATGGGGGAAAAGCTTTTTGTCTTGCAGACCCAAATAGGCCAATATGCTCATCAGTAGCGTAAAGGAAAGGGCACCAGCTAGATATACGGGAATCCAGCCGATAAAAATAAATAGATAGACCAGCCACATAGCCGTAAGTCCTATGGTCAGATAGCCATACCAGCGAACTGCTGCACTTTTTTGCTGGCGATGTTGTATCCACAAATAGCCACTCAATGAAGCATAGCTAAAGGCTTGTAGGAGAATAAGCGAATAGCTGATATGCCATGCGCTTGTTGGGCCCCCATTGGGTAAGATAGGGCAGAAAATAAGGTAAATCAGGCTGGGTAAAAAGTGTAGCCACTGCCATTTGTTCCATTGAAAATCCGCTTTTAGCAGTTGCTGCCCATACAACCAAAGCAAAGGTCCAACCGCCAAATTGCATGCTAATCCCAGGTTTTTGATAAAAACGGGGAGTTCCAGAAAATTGTAAAATACCGATTTCCCAATTCGCAGCGATAAGAAAAAGAGCAGTAAGGCCAGCAATTGATCTGCATAGCCCTTCCTGCGCTTTCGTCGAATCAAAACCAGGCTAAAAAATAAGCCCAGACTGATTCCAAAAGAGGCAATAAAAAAAAGTAGTAAATTAGCAGAAGACATTCCCATCACTCCATAGAATTGACACAAGTACTGCGTATAGGTTTTAACCAAAGATACTAAACTTGATTTTTGATGGGAAACCAGCGATGAAAACAAAACAAATAAAGTAGAATAAATTTTTCCTATCAGTCTAAGCCCGGAAATCATAAATTCTAAAACCCACTATCCATGAAAAGTAATGCTATGCAAAGCAGAATAGGCTATCTCTCTATTCTTCTTCTCTTGATTTCTTCCCTTTCTTTCGCTCAGGATACCATGACACCTGAGAAATGGCAAGAAGACTTGCAGTTCCTCCAAACAACTGTACATGAGGATTTTCCCTTTTTATTTAAGAAAATAAGCCAAGAAAGATTTGATCAACAAGCGGCCGACCTTTCCAAGGCCCTTCCTAGTCTGAGCAATCACGAAGCCATGATTGGATTGGCGCGATTGGTCTCCGCTTTTGGCTATGGGCATACCCGCCTGATTCTTCGAGATTACCATCAGCTCCAAGCCAATTTCTACCAGTTTAGCGATGGTGTATTCGTAGAAGGGGTTCACAAAGACTTTGCAAAGGCATTGGGAGCAAAGGTTTTGGCTGTAGAAGGTAAGCCTATAGCAGAAGTCTTAAAGGCTATTTATCCCGTTGTTTCTGCCGAAAACGATCAATTTGCCAAAGGCTATGGGATGCGTTACTTAGGTATTCCAGAGGTTCTGCACGCCCAAGGGGTGACGAAAACCCTTCAAAAAGAAATTTTGCTGACCCTGGAAAAAGATGGGCAGACCTTTGAGCAAAAGATTGCGGCCATCAAAGAGGCTTCTTTTCCACTAGACTATGGTTTCTCCAAAAATGAGGGCGATTGGCTTTCTTCAAGAGATCAGAGCCAGACCCCCAATTATTTAAAAGACTTGAATAAGATCTACTACTACGAATACCTCCCTGATTCCAAAACCGTCTATGTGCGGCATAGCCAAATTCAGGATGATCCCAGTGAGCCCATTCCAGCCTTTTATGAAAGGGTCTTTGATTTTGTTGAGAACAATGAAGTAGAACGCCTGGTATTGGATGTACGATTGAATGGAGGGGGGAATAATTATAAAAATAAACCCATCGTCAGAGGCGTCATTCAAACAGAAAAAATTGATCAGGTAGGGAAGTTTTTTGTCATCATCGGTCGCAGGACCTTTTCCGCTTGCCAAAATCTCGTCAATGAATTAGACAATTATACCAATGCCGTCTTTGTCGGGGAGCCTACTTCAGAAAACATCAACTTTTACGGAGATAATCGCCCCATCCAACTCCCCAATAGCCAACTCACTGCGGTGCTCTCTTTTGCCTGGTGGCAGGACAAACCACAATGGGCAGATGGCCCTTGGACTACGCCACACCTCGCCGTGGAAATGAGTTTTGAAGAGTATCAAAGTAATCAGGACCCTGCCCTGGACCAAGCCATTCAATTTGATAATCAAGAGCTCCTTCTCGACCCTATGGGCTACCTTACTGAGCTCTTTCAAGCCCAAAAGATGGCAGAGTTAGAGAAGGAAACCATCCGTATGGTGAATGATCCAGCCTATCGCTTTTATGATTTTGAACAAGCCTTTGACCGCACGGGCTATCTCCTCTTGGATGGCAACCAGATCGAAGCCGCTATGTATGTCTTCCAGATGAACACACAACTTTTTCCCGATTCCGCTAACTGCTACCGCAGCTTGGCTGAAGCCCTTTTGAGGACTAAGCAAAACGAAAAGGCGATGGGATTATACCAGAAAGCCCTGCAAATGGACCCAGACGGACCCGTGGGAGAAAAGGCGGCGAAGATGCTTGAAAAGATCAAAGGAAAATAAATAATTGGTGCGGCCACTCCGTTTGGCCGCACCAATTACATGGTCTGTGCTAAGTGGGCTTTTGGGCGAATAGTAAAATAGTCTGATCCAGGTACTTCTACCTAGTTTTAGAGACATAAACCAAGGGTTTTCACTCGTTTTTAATTTAAATAAAACAATAATATCGCGTTTTGATTTTTTATTGCTACATTCAGGCTCATTTCTTCACGTTTTAAACCCCAACATCATGTCATTACAAGTTAGTTTTAGAGTAGTTGGACTTTACTGCTATTTCGAAAACCTACAAGTTCCTAATGTGGACCCAAATTCTACTGTAAAAGAGGTTATGGATCAAATTGTTAATATGAACCTGAATTTTGATTACAAGACCATTGAATTCGGCGATAATAAGAAATTACTCGTCGACGAGATGTCCTACACCTTTACGGATCAATCTCGGGTGCCTTACAACAGTTCTACCCCCAGTAATGGACCACGGGATTTGTCTAATGTTATTGCGGGTACTTCTCTGGTGTGGCAGTATTATCGCAGTGCAACAGGCTCATTTGATGGTGGAGCGCCTTGCGAGATCAAATACATTACCTCTGGGCAACCCTCTTTTGCAGATACCCCCATGAATGCATTCGACAGTAGATTTGGTGCGATTCCCCCCAACTTTAATATCAGCACTTATAACCTGACCTGGCGAATTGTCCAAATTCAGATGGCTCCAGAATTACAAGCGAGATTTATGGCTGCCAAAGCTGCGGCTTACGCTGCCAGGTAATAATAGTTTAGGCCAATCATTTTGGATGGCCTATGACGATTAGAAAAAAATTCCCGAATCTTAAATCTCCTTTAGGATTCGGGATTTTTCTGGCTTTTGAATGAGATTTACTTAATGTTTAGGAATTTCTTTTGTGCTACCCGATTTTCTGCATAGCTGACCTCTAGCAGATAGATGCCTTTGTCTAAAAGGTGGGTCTTAAGGCTTAGCTCCTCAGCATCTAATTTAAAATTACTCAATTGCTGTCCCAAAGTATTGTAAATGGTAACCTCTTGCATGGGTTCCCTGGATTCGATATTGAGCTGATTAAAGGCAGGGATTGGAAAGAGGATAAGGGCTTCGCGTTGATGGCTTGTTGAGTGATGAGGGGCAGGGACGGTTATCGTATTTAAGGAAGAGATGGCAGAACTAGTAGCTGCTGTTACTGTATTTTGTGGCGCACGCTGAAATTGCATCCACAACAAGCTGGACAACAAACAGAGAACAGTGAGGAATAATTGCTTTTTCATTGTTAATAGGTTAAAAGCCAGGCCCAAACTGTAGGAAAAGGGCTTGAACGGGATTTTACAAAACAGGACAGGAGTCCTTAAATAGCCACGACTATTTACTCCTTTTTTGAGGCTTATTAGTTGGGTGGGAAGGTTACTTAAAAATCGCTAATTGTCTGCCAATTCGCCTGTTTTCGAACGATAAATTTGTCCGAAATAGCCTAAAATTGTCCATTTCGGTTGGATTTGGTCAGAAAACGCTAAGATTTTACCCTTGTTGAATATCTGAGTGGGAGAAAAGGGCTAATCAGACAGTAGGAGATAAAGGAGAAAGCTGTGGCTTAATTATTATGTCTGCGGAAGTACTCAGAAGGCAAAATGCCAAATCGCTCCTTAAAGAGTTTGGAAAAATAAGCAGGCCGTCTCATCCCCACGGCAAAGGCAACTTCTTTAACAGTTCTAACTTCGCCAGCTTCCAAAATGGCCTTTGCTTTGGATAAGCGAATTTCTTGAATGTACTGGTTAGGAGTCATATTGGTCAGGGATTTGACCTTTTCAAAGAACTGCGACCTGCCAATGTCAAGGTCTTCGATGATGCTAGGCAGATCGAGGTTGGTATCTTCCAGTCGTTTTTGGATGAGGGCTTCCAGCTTATCGAGCCAAATTTGATCCTTTTGTTGGAGTTGGTCCCGCATTTCAGCAATCATTTCTGCCTGAGATTTTATCGTCTGTTGGTCTTTGAGGATTTGGGAAGTGCGTTCTTTGACCATTTGTTCCAGCTCCGTCTTTCTTTTGCGAAGATGGGTCGTCCGAATTTTCAAGAATCCCCATGTCAGCAGGCCGAAAAGCGTTAGCAGGCTGATGGCGAAGTAAGGGCTTTGGGTGATGGGGCTTTGGATATGGATGGGGACCAATAAGGCTTGGCCGATACTTTTTCCATTTTTTCGGATCGCCTGTATGCTGAGGTTGTATTTCCCAGGCTGCATTCCAAATAGTTCTACATGGTTGTCCGCGCTGATGTAGGCTTTGGAAGTCCCCTGCAAGGTAGATCGGTCTTTGTCGAATAGCTCCAGGGAGTAGTGGATATCGACTTTGCTAGCCCAGAAAGGATCGGAGCCAAGAATTTCGAGGTTGATGACGCGCGTATCAGAACGAAGGTTTTCCAGGTTGATTGGGCGGCCATTAGGCAGGGTATCGCGATAAGCGTGTTTTCCAAAGATAGAAACCCCTTTGATTTTGAGTTGAAAATCTGGGCGATGAGCCGTGGGGCTTAAAAAATCTATGGGGTGAAAGGCCGTTACGCCGTTTTGACCGCCAAAATAGATTCGGCCGTTGGGACTTTGATAATGAGAGATACGGTTAAACTCATTGCCGTTTATTCCGTCTTCTTCATTATAAACCCGCACCTCTTCCCGCTTTTTATCCAATCGGATCAGTCCATTAAAGCTACTCATCCACAGACAGTCAAAATCATCTTCGTACACCGCGTAGATATTATTGGATAAAAAGCCATTCGTTTTGTCAAAGATTCGCCAATCGCCAGTCGCTTTATTCCAGCGAATGAGACCCTTATCTTCCGTAGCCAGCCAGTAGATGCCCTCTGCATCTTGATGCATGTGTTGAAAGCGATCAGTTGGGAGGAAGTTTTTCTCTGTCCAATAGGTCCCAAAACCAGCAATAATGCCTTTTTGAGGATCGAGAATATATAGGCCATCGGTACTGACGGCCCAGATAATGCCATTTTTATCCTTGTAAAAGGATAAGATATGAGCCATTTGGAGCTGAGTAAATTCGCCATACTGCTCAAAAGGGATAATTTCGCCATTCTCCACCATAGAAATGCCCTTATCCCCTATCCATATTGTTCCATCGCGGTCTTCAAACATCGACCATATTCTTTTATCCGCCTGGCGATACTGGATGGTCTGTACAATGTTGCGGCCAGTTGCCTCCACTTTGTACAAAGCCCTTTTTGCAAACCATAGGTTTTTCTGGTGATCCTTTAGTATTACAAATCTGCGGTCTGCAGGTCCAAAAGGACTAAATTGATCCTTGGCAAGGTCTATTCTTTGAGGGCCTTTATAGCTATTGACGTATAAATAGCCCTGGTCTTCCAGGATTCCTCGGCATCTAAATTGCTCTTCTGATTTAGTTGTTTTGGGGTCTTTGTACAAATAGCGCTTGAATTTCTTTTCCTGTATTTTTAACAAATGCGCCCCATAAGTACTCAGCCACAGATTACCAGCTACATCATAACAACTTGTACTTGGCCAGCCTGGATATTGGACCAGTGATTTTCCCTCCTCACTTACCAAATGAACGTTGGGGTCTTTGAAGATCCAAAATTGTTCTCGCTGCTTATCATAGGCAACTACGCTGATACTACCTGATAAAAAGTCGGGCAAGGGTTTTTGCTGATAGCTCCCATCCGCCTGTAGGACAAATTGTACGACCCACTGATCAAGCTGGGTGACTATAAATTTTTTGTGATCGCCCTGAAAATCAAAACGGCCCTCTTGGAGCTTGTAATTGGTTTTGAGTAGATAGTCGCCCTCGGCCGATACCAAGGCAAGACGCTGATTCAAAAACCCGATAAAAGTACCATTGGGAAAACGATCGATTGCCTCAAACCCCGTGGCTAGGGGAACCATCTGAAAAGACGCACTGGGTGTATAGCGCCACAATTGTTGATTGGCGAAAAAATAAAGTTGCTGCTGCTCATCTTCAAAAAACTGACGAATAGACGCAATTTCAAAAGGAGCCTGGGTACCAAATCGCTCTTCAAAAGACTGAATCTGCTGACTCCCTGGCTCCATCAGGTCAATCTTCTGCAATTGAGATTTTGAACGGAGTTCTTTGCAATGGAATATCCAAAGCCAGCCCTCCTGATCCTTTTGCAAATAATCGACATCGCCAAAATGAAGCTGCTGATCTTCCTGGGTCCAATGCTTCCAGGTAAATCCGTCGTAGTAATCCAAGCCACTAGCAGTACCAATCCACATCCCCTCTTCCTCTGGGTAAAAGGAGAGTACTTTGTAATGCGACAGGCCATCCTCCATCGTTATCTTATGGACATTACTGAAAAGCTCTTGGCCCTGTACAGCAGTAGAAATGACGAGTAAAAGAAACAAAAGGCAAAGACGCATAAACAATCATTTTCAACCCTAGCCTATTTTACGAAAAAAATAACACCAAGTTACTCCAATGGAAAGGTAAAAGCTTTAAGGAGAAAAAACCACATGGTGTAATTAATTGTTGTATTTTTGTAAGAACAAATTATAATCTGACAGAAAATATAATGCAAATGATGCTATGAATTAAAGCTATGTAGGGAGATAAAAAATGGTTTAACCCCTCCAAACTCTATATCAATTTAGACATCATATCCCTTTTTAGAATTAGCGAATCATATAAAGACGGAGCAAAGCACCTACTCTCATTGTAGATGCCTGTAAAGTAGCTTTCCCAAAACCACTCTTCGGTCTTTTATTGTTTCGCCGTCAGATCTACAAAAACCACAAAACAAAGCATTCTGTCATTGACATCCCCGATGACACAGATAAAGTAGTCTGTGTGAATGGTTGATGGGCATGACACAACCATTATCGCTTTGGCGATAAGCTTAAATCCTATATTCACCCATGAACATAGGGCTATTTGTTGGTTTAAAATTTTTTAAAAATGGCACTGTTGACAAGTACTCACCAAAAAAGTTTTCAGCAATTCTTAATGGGCTTTCTGCTTTTTTGGGTTTTTGGAAATGCGCAAGCACAAAACATCGCGATCTTACTGGACCCTTCCTATGGGCCTACTAGCACCTCCTGTTTTAATGAATACCCCAATACCCTGGCCACCTACCAGGAATTGGGCTTTAATCCAACCATTATCTCCGATATATCGCCCACCGATTTAGCGGCAGGTTTGATTGGTCAAGATGTACTGGTTATTCCCGAAACAGAAAGTGGTAATTTTGCCAATGACCTCAGTCCCGCTGCGGCGACCATTATACAGGATTTTGTCGCCAGTGGAAATGGACTGATCATGCATGGTAGTGGAGGCGCTTCAACAGGGAATGAAAACCTCAATGCTATCTTTGGCTTTAACATCAGCTATGGAGGAGGGACCACCTCAGGAGTAAGTACCTTAAACACCGTTCAGGCTCAAGGGACGAGCTTTGAGGGCTGCGTTCCTACAATCCCCAACCTCAATGCGGTCTATCTATTAACTGGTTCCTTACCAGCAGATACCAAATGTATCTATGAGCGCAATTCCACACAAACCTCTGTCGCTTTAATTCCTTTTGGATCTGGAGAGATTGCCTATCTCGGTTGGGATTGGTTCAATGGCGGCCCAGGTTGTGGCTTTGATGGATCGGATTGGGAAACGATCTTGCAAAAGGCAGTCATGGAGGTGGCTTTTGGTTCTTTGGACTGCGAGGTGACGGTATCCAGGGCCATTCTCTTCCAAGACCAAGCGAATTTTAATTATTGGGAGCAGGCCCTTGTCGATCAAGGCATTCCCTATACAGATTTCGGCTCCAATGTTTTTCGGTGGAATTTAGCGGTAGGGGAAGCTGACCCTCAAACCGATATCGTTATTGTCAATAATGTATTTGGAATGACGCTTTTTGGCAGTACCAACTTACCCGATTTTATCAATAATGGGGGACGAGTGATCTTCTATTCAACGATCTATCGTTTTGATTTTGAGTTGCCTGCTGTATTGGAAGGCATCTTTGCAGCCAGTGTCTTTGTCCCTTTTGATCTCTACGATTGGGGCGGATCAGATTTGTTTAATGGCGTTTCTAGCCCTATGCGCTTCAACCAAGATTTTCTTCCCGTTGATGCCGTTGCCATCAACCTAAGCCCTACTTCTAGCGGGGCCTTGGTGGCGGGCTATTCTCCAACGGTTAACGATCCAAATCAAGGCGCCATCTTGATCGGAAATAGTGGTAGAACCATTCTCAATGGTATTTCGATCAATGCAGCAGCTTCTGCTGCTGATGCCATTGCTCTAGCCAATAATCAGCTTGAACTCTTGGGAGCCGTCACCATTTCCAATGGTTCTGAACTAGTCTGCCCTCCCAACCAGACAGTTGAAGGCTGCTCTACAGCAGATATTACCAATGGTGGTCTCGTCAATTTACCCTTCTCCTCCAATCCTACTACCATTACCGAAAGCGAACTAGATGCAGAAGGCGGTTCTGTTCTCCGCAATTGCATGCTCGCATCCATTAGCTATCAAGACTCAGTGGCTGCCAGTGGCAGCTGTATTACGACCATTACTCGAACCTATACGGCTATTGATTCTACTGGAACAAGCTTTAGCTGTGAGCAAATGATCACCATTGAAGATACCACTGACCCCGTGGCCTCCTGTCAAGACATCACAGTAGAATTAGATGCCAATGGCCAAGCCACTATTAGCTCTGACCAACTCAATAATGGAAGCTCAGACAATTGTACACCCGCTAGCGATTTGATTTTTCTCCCCAGTCGAACAAGCTTTAGCTGTACTGATCTCAATAATAATTGTGAAGGCAGCGTACCTGTTTTTATCTTGGTGAGAGATAGTTGTGGCAATCAAGACAGTTGTGCGGTCAATGTTTTTATAGAAGATAATATTGCCCCGATCTTTAGCCATTGCCCAGGCAATCTTACCTTTACCCTTGATCCTGGGGCTTGTCAGTTTATCTACGATTTTGATCTGGCCGCTACTGATAACTGTGATGCTGATGTGGAACTTCGCCAAATAGCTGGACCACCCTCTGGCACTGCCTTAGATCATACGACCACCACTACTTATACTTTTGAGGCGGAGGACAATTGTGGCAATGTAGCAATCTGCTCTTATACCGTCACTATCGTTGAATTTCCAAATCCAACTACCTCCCTCACCTGCAATAATCGCGGACGAATATCGCTGGATGCTTCTTGCACGGCTACTGTTGGAGCAGATGACATCCTGGAAGGTGGGCCCTATGCCTGTTATGATGATTACTTGCTAGAAATATTCTACGATAGCTTGATGACCCAGGCAGTTCCCACCAGCCCCATCCTCACGGCGGATGATGTCGGTCGGGTGATTTGGGTGCGGGTAACTGATCCAGAGACAGAAAACAGTTGTTGGGGTAGTTTACTCGTAGAGGAAAAAATCATTCCACAGCTAGGATGCAGTGACGCGGTTGCCCTTTGCTACGAAGACATTGCCCCAGAGGCATTGGGTTTTCCATTGGGCGATACCGTGGTCATTACGGCTAATCCTGATGGTACTTATCGCGTTCAGGGCTTTGACTCCTGTAGTGATGCCCTGCTTAGTTTTGTAGATAGCGAAGAACTATTGGAATGTGAGGACATCAATCAAGTGATTACTCGCCTTTGGACCATTACGGATGAATTTGGTAATCAGACCAATTGTACGCAAAGGATCAGCCTGGAACGCGCTACCTTATCTGATATTACCCTCCCTCGCCACTACGACGGCCTGGATTTGCCGATGCTCAACTGCGATGAGCGATGCGATCCCAATGACAATCAGTTTTGTGGTCCGACGGATTTGTATTGGAATGTCTTACCAGCTGATCATCCCTTTGCTGGCCATCCTAGCCCTTTTGATGAGCTATGGCCCTGTGGTACAGTGAAATGTCGAGGAACGGGCTTCCCAGATGCTGAAAACTGTGGTGAGTTTAAGATGACCTTTGAAGATACGCGAATCAATGCTTGTACTTCGGGGGCATCTGATGGTTGTTTTACCATCATTCGCGAATGGACGATTTTGGATAAATGTACCAGAGAGGTCTTGCGTTTTGATCAGGTGATCGAGGTGCAGGATGATGAAGGGCCAGAGATTCAGGAAGTGGCGGACTTGACGATTAGTACGGATGTTTGGCGATGTGAAGCCGACTGGTTGGCAACCCTTGCGAGTGTAAGTGATAATTGCTCGATCATTGAATCAGATTATGTGGTGGAGGCTAGCTCAGGAATCGTTGAGCAATTGCCAAATGGCCGTTGGTTGATTCGCGATCTTCCCTTGGGGGCGCATACCATCAGTTACATCGCTACAGATTGTTGTGGCAATGAGGGGCGAAAAGATATTGTATTGACGGTAGTTGACGATGTGGCTCCTGTAGCTGTTTGTGATGCTTTTACCGAAGTTTCCCTTTCTGGATTGAATGTAG
>JBCBDH010000020.1:0-21215 GCA_038529855.1 Bacteroidota bacterium
AATTTTGGAACGGATGGAGCGACGGCAGGAGAGAAGACCTATTATTGGGATGATGTTGAGTTTATTGGTGGCAGTGGTGGACCTATGTTGGAGCAAGTGGATATGCCTATTACCTTTGAAGATACAGCTACAGTAGACTACGCTTTGGTTGATTTTGGTGGTAATGCTTCTAGTATTGTCACAGACCCAACTGATCCAGATAATTTGGTGGCTCAGGTGATCAAGACGGATATGGCAGAAACTTGGGCTGGAACGACAGCAGGGGATAATGGTTTGGCTACAGCTATGGCCTTCTCTAATGAAGAGACCCATGTCAGTCTTAGCGTATGGTCGCCAGATGCGGGTATTCCTGTTCGTCTGAAGGTAGAGGATGCGACTAATGGTGATATCAGTGTAGAAACAGAAATGATGACGACGAAGGCTGGCGAGTGGGAAATCTTGCAATTTGATTTTAACAATCACGTTGACGGAACCGCTGCGCTTGATTTGAGCAATACTTATGATAAGCTCTCCATCTTCTTCAATTTTGGAACGGATGGAGCGACGGCAGGAGAGAAAACCTACTACTTTGATGACATGATCTTTGGTTTTGTCACTAGTGTAGATAATGTACAGGCAAGCGATGCTGGCATTAAGGTGACGCCTAATCCATCGAAGACTTACTTCCAGATTGAGTTCCCAGAAGCCCTCAATGACGATGTACAGATGAGGCTATTTGACTTGAGTGGAAAGTTGGTGAAGCAAGCAGTACTGAGCGATCAAGTGACTAGTATCTCTACTGGTGATTTGCTATCAGGAATGTATATCCTCAGAATGGTCCAAGAGGATAAGACCTATTTCCAGAAAATTATGGTGACCAAATAGTTGGTATATAAATAAGTGTCAGAGTGAGTTCATCACTCTGGCACTCTATTTTTTTAGTTTAGAAGACGACTTCTTTTTCCATTTTTTCCTCTCCTCTTTTGATCGTTACCTTCGCTTTATCTCCCTTCTTGTACTTGCTCAATCCTTCCATGTAGTCGTAGATATCATTGACATTGGTATCGCCGATTTTTAAGATCACATCACCATCTTCCATTCCTGCCTGATCTGCTGTGCGGCCTTCCAAAACACCATCAATGCGCATCCCTTTTCCACGAAAAACATAATCTGGCATAACGCCTAGCGTTACCTTGAAATTCGCTCGCTTTCTTTGTTCATCTCTGGTTTGAGTAAAAGCAATCTTACCTTGGTCATCAATTCCTTCGATGATCTGCACCATAAATTCAGCAAGGAGATGGATGCCTTTGAAATTAATGAGGTGGGAATCGTCACTAGGCTTGTGGTAGTAATCGTGTTGACCAGTAAAAAAGTGAAGGACGGGAATTTTTTTGAGGTAAAAGGCAGAATGGTCAGAAGGCCCAATTCCAGAATCTGAAGTCCTGGCCTCAATACCGCCCACTTGTATCTTATCAATTTGATCTTTCCAAACGGGGGAAGTCCCTGCTCCATTGATGGCAATGATTTTTTCCTTGTTCATCATTCCCACCATATCCATATTGAGCATATAATTGACCTTGGCTAGATCAATAGTTGGTTCATTCACAAAATGCTTGGAACCAAAGAGCCCCATTTCCTCACCAGAAAAACCAATAAAGAGATAATTATTCTTTTTGGCTCGTCCACTTTTGAGCTGCTCAGCTACCCAAAGCAAGGCGGCCACCCCACTGGCATTATCATCCGCTCCATTGTGAATCGCTGGCTCCCCCGCATAGCGAGAACCCGTTTCGCCCATTCCCAAATGATCGTAATGCGCCCCAATGATAATGGTATACTCCGCCCCATTATCCAGATAGGCGATCACATTCTTACCCATCCCTTTACTGACGGCTTCCTTGGCATGGGGATTAGACAATTCTTCAAAGGGAAAAGCCTGAAAATAGGTGTTTTCATCTCCCGCTGGCTGCAAACCAATCTCTTGAAAGCGATGCGCAATATAATTGGCCGCCAGGGTCTCGCCTTCTGTACCCGTTTTGCGCCCTTGCAAATAATCAGAGGCTAGATACACCAGATCTACCCGAATATCCATCAGCTCATCCTGTGCAACTGACTCTTGGGCAGATAAAGTTGGCAGACTACAGAGCAACATGGCGCCTAACAATAATGTAGTTATATCTTTCATAAACTCGTTTTAGAAGTGAATAGTAGAATCGCAAATATAATAACGAATAATCAAAGCCACAGTTTTACATCTTAGCCCAGAAAGGAGAGAATTATTGATTGAAAAAGGTTAATTAAGTAGAAATCACCTTGATATGACGAAGCAATTTAAAAAAGACCAACATCTATTTCCTGTCCCTGATTTCATCATTGAAGTGCCCTCATAAGCTTAACCTTCCCTTAATCTTTTCTTAATCTCCCCTTATCACCAAGGCAACATCTAATCTTTAATATTGGGCTTTCATAACCTATAAATCCTGCTATTTACCATGATAGACAGCTACAAAAAACTTTTACTACTTCTCTTTTTATTCTTATCCCTTAAACTGACCCTACCCGCTCAAAACCTGAATCTAGAACTTCTCTCTACCTATGCAACAGGCATTTTTGATGAAGGTGCCGCTGAGATTGTTTCCTACGATGCTGCTAGTCAACGATTGTTTACCGTAAACTCTGACGAACAAACCGTAGATGTCATTGACATTAGTGACCCCATGCAACCCACTTTGGCTTTTCAGATTGATGTGACCTCCTTTGGCGGTAATGCCAACAGTGTAGATGTCGCCAATGGCTTAGTTGCCATTGCTGTTGAAAATGAGGATGCCCAAGCCAATGGCCAAGTGCTCTTATACGACACGGATGGCAATTTACTAAATACGGTACCCGCTGGTGCCCTTCCTGATATGCTGATCTTCAGCACTGATGGCAATACCATTGCTGTCGCCAATGAAGGCGAACCCAATGACGATTACACCATCGACCCTGAAGGTAGTGTTACCCTCATTGATGTATCTGGCGGAGCAGCCAATGCTACGGCTACCCAAGTAAGCCTCAGCGCTTTTGACGATAAAAAAGCTTCTTTGATCAATCGCGGTGTTCGCATTTTTGGTAATAATGGTCAAGCCTCTGTTTCGCAAGACCTAGAACCAGAATACATCGCCTTTTCTCCTGATAATAGCCTGGCCTATGTCGCGCTTCAGGAAAACAATGCCCTGCTTGTGGTAGATGTCGCTTCTGCTACTGCCCTGGATGTCTTGCCGCTTGGCTTTAAAGACCACTTCCTGGGTGCGCCAAAGCTCAATGAAGTATTCCTCAATGAGTTGCCCAACTGGCCAGATTTGGGAACCCCATTGGCTGGTGGGGATGCTGTACAATTAGGTGGTTTCTCTGGTATGTATTTTGATGTGGCCGCTTCTACTGCCAACGATTATGTATTCTACACCATACCTGATCGCGGACCAAATGAAGCTACCGTCAGTCGCAGCTTGGTGAATACGACTCAAAATTTACGTCCATTCAAATTGCCCAACTACCAGGCGCGTATTGTCAAATTTGTTTACAATACCAATACGGGTAATGTACAGTTTGATGAATCAGAGCAAATTTTCCTTACTCGCAAGGATGGAACCACTCCCATCTCTGGACGAGGTAATATTTCTGGCCATGATGAAATTCCCGTCACTCGTACAGATGCCAGTGTCTTCACTCAAGTAGATTACAGTGCAAATGGCGTCGATTATCAGCAATTGGACTATGATGCATATGGTGGCGACTTTGAGGGAATCCTTCGCGATGCCAATGGTGATTTTTGGATGTGTGATGAATACCGCCCCGCCATTTACCACTTCCAGCCCAATGGCCAATTGATCGAACGATATGTCCCTAAAGGGACTTCTATGCTAGGCGACGAAGTGGAGCCAGAGGGAACCTATGGTAAGGAAAGCCTTCCAGTTGTTTATAATAAGCGTCGCGCCAACCGTGGCTTTGAAGCCATTGCACTGGATACAGACGAAAATATTCTTTATGCATTTATACAAACTCCGCTGTACAATCCTGATAGCCAAACCAGAAATCAATCAGATGTGATCCGTATTTTAGGCATCGACCCTGCAACAGGTGATCCAGTCCGCGAATATGTGTATTTGCTCGAGCGCAACCGCGATGCTGGTGTGGGCCTGAGCCGCGTAGATAAGATTGGCGATGCTGTCTATGCAGGCAATGGCCGTTTCCTGATTCTTGAGCGCGACTCTAGCACCCCTGATGATGGCAATGAAGGTAAAAAATACATCTTTGAGTTTTTCCTAGATGGGGCGAGTAATATCCTGGGCACACCACTTGCTGAAAAAGACAATTCCACAGGCCCAAATGATAAGACCTTGGAAATGATGACCGCTGATGAAATCGTAGCGGCTGGCATCCAGCCTGTACACAAGACCAAAGTACTCAATCTCCCATCTATTGGCTACTTACCCAGTGATAAACCAGAAGGCATTGCCTTGCTTCCCAATGATGTGATTGCTGTGATGAATGACAATGATTTTGGATTGGCGGGAGCTGGAGTATCTGATGTTTCTTCCCTGGGTTTGATTTCTTTTCAGTACAATTATGGCTTTGATGCTAGTGATCGAGTAGAGGACATTCGCCTGTGGCAGCGTCCATGTTTGGGAATGTATCAGCCAGATGCGATGGTGTCCTACAGCGTAGATGGAAAAACCTATTTGGTCACCGCTAACGAAGGAGATGCTCGCGACTACGATGGATATAGCGAAGAAGAACGCGTTGATGATCTCGATCTTGGTCCCACTTATTTCCCCAACCAAGCCTACCTACAATCTGATGAATCATTGGGCCGTCTCAAAACGACTTCTGCCAACGGGGATATTGATGGCGATGGCCAATATGAGCAAATCTATTCCTATGGGGCTCGCTCATTCTCCATTTGGGATGCTTTTGGCAATTTAGTATTTGACAGTGGAGATCAATTTGAAAAGATATTGTCCCAAGTTGATCCAGAGCATTTTAACAGTACGAATGACGATAATGATTCTTACAAAAATCGGAGCGATGACAAAGGGGCAGAGCCTGAAGCGGTGAATATCGCTACTATTGACGGCATAAGCTATGCTTTTATTGGCTTAGAGCGCATGGGGGGGATTATGATTTTTGACATCAGCAATCCACATGACGCACAGTTTGTGGACTACATCAACAACCGAAATTTTAATCTACCTGCAGAAAGTACAGATGCAGGGGATCTAGGTCCTGAAGACATCATCTTCATTGACGCCAACGATAGTCCAAATGGTAGTCCATTGGTGGTGACTTCCAGTGAGGTCAGCGGAACGGTTTCCCTCTTTGGTATATTACCAGAAGATGCGCGTTTCCAATTGCAATTGTTGCACAACAATGATGCAGAATCTCAATTAGTGAATGCGGGGCAAGGCTTGGAAAATATTGGTGGTGTCGATCGCTTTAAGACCGTTGTAGATTCCCTTCGTTATGTTGGATTCTTAAAGAAACACGCCAGTATTCTCCTGTCTTCTGGCGATAACTTCCTCGCTGGGCCTGAATTCAGTGCTAGTCTAATAGGCGGTGGAGCAAATGGTGAATACTATGATGCCTTGGCCGTGAAACTGCTGAACTATGATGCCATTTGCCTGGGTAATCACGATTTCGACTTTGGCCCAGAAGTATGTGCTAAATTTATCGAAGATACTCGAGCACCTCTACCTTCCTTCTTGAGCGCCAATTTAGATTTTAGTGAAGAACCTGTCCTGCAGCAATTGGTCAATGCAGGTCGAATTGCTTCTAGCACTGTGATCTGGCGCGATGGTGAGCAAATTGGGGTGATTGGTTTAACTACACCAGATTTACCATTTATCTCTAGCCCACGCAATGTCAAAGTCAATGACGCATTGGTAAGTATCGTACAAGGTGAAGTGGATGCCTTGACAGCTAAAGGAGTGAATAAGATTATCTTGATCAGTCACTTGCAAAGCATCAATGAAGAACAAGACTTGGTGACACAAATCAGTGGAGTAGACATTGTGATTGCGGGTGGTGGTGATGAATTATTGGCCAATAGTCCCAATTTGGCCTTGCCAGGTGAGGAAGTTGCTGGTGAATACCCTATGCAAGTAATGGATGCGGTAGGAGAGACCGTTTATCTGGTGACTACCCCTGGTGAATACCGCTATGTTGGACAATTGTTAGTTACTTTCGATAATAATGGAAAGGTTGTCGAAATTGGAGCGGATAGTGATCCCGTACTTGTGAAGACAGCGCGTCCTGACCCCGTCTTTACCAATTTAATTGTCAATCCAGTCAAAGCATATTTGGATAACCTCGCTGCTAATGTCATCGCCAGCACTGAAGTTGATCTGGATGGGGTTCGTGACAATATACGTACTGAAGAAACCAATCAAGGTAATTTGATCGCTGATGCCATCCTCTGGCAAGCCAATCAACTGGCTGCTGGCTTTGGCCAGTCTGGGGCTATGGTGGCTTTACAAAATGGGGGTGGTATTCGCAATAATAATATCATTGCTGCTGGTAGTCCTATCAGCGAACTGACCACCTTTGATATGTTGCCCTTTGGTAATTTTGTAAGCCTCGTTGACCCTATACCTGCCAGCCAATTCAAGGAAATATTGGAAAATGCAGTAGCACGTGTAGAAGATATCAATGGTCGCTTCACGCAGATTGCGGGTTGCCGTTTTATTTGGAATCCAGATGGAACAAGTCAAACTTTAGATGATGAGGGCAATGTGGTCAATCCTGGTAATCGCATTGTATCTGCCATTTTGGATGATGGTACAGTGATTGTTGAAAATGGCCAATTGGTCGCTGGCGCTCCTGAGATTCGCATCGCTACTGTTAACTTCCTGGCGAGCGGAGGCGATCAGTATCCATTCCGCGGAGCAGACTTCAACAGCTTAGGGGTGACCTACCAGCAAGCCTTATTCAATTACATCCGTGAGCAATTAAATGGTCAGATCACGGCTGCCGCTTATCCAGAAGGGGGCGAAGGACGCATCCAGCGTCTGAGCGGCAGTGCGGCTATAGCCGCAGGCAATCGCGAGCAAAACCTACCAGCCAAGCTGCAAAGCGTTGATCTACAGCTCAATGTTTTCCCCAACCCATTTATCGAGCAGGTTATTTTGAGCTATGACTTGGATCAGGATCAGGAGATTGAATTGTATTTGAGTAATACAGAAGGCAAGCGTTTGGTGACTCTACAAACATTGCTACAGTCTGCTGGTCAGCATCAATTGGAGTTGACGGATGTGATGAAGGATATTGCTCCTGGCGCCTACTTCATCAGTCTGCAGACCAAAGCTGAGGTGCAGACCATTGGATTGCAAAAGCAGTAAGCCATAGGATATATTCGTACTCTATTTATATTTAGCATCAAAGAAGGATAGTTGCTCCCATTGGGAGCAACTTCTTTTTTTAGGCCAAGTCCATTTCTTCTACAACCATTTCCATCTCTTCTGTCAACAGACGACCTCCGCCATCTCCACCCTTGATTTGGCGAAGCTGATTGGGGGCTAAGATTTTAGTGTTTTTACAAGCTTTAAATTTGGCTAACATTAGAATACTATTTTGAGGTGAAAGAATAGGGTCTAAGGTATCACATCTTCTGCTCAAGTCCGTTTCAAAAGTGCCTTATTTTGATCAGTAGAAAAAATATCAATATTTTAGGCATCAAATTAGTTGATCCAAAACTATGCACCTCAATTGCCCAGAATGCCGATCGCCCATCTTTGCAGACGATGTCAACATCGTCAAGACCATAGCCAAATGCAGGGAATGCCATAATATTTTTGAATTTACTAAAGAGTTGGAAAAGGCTGGCCTTCCCGCTCCCGCTCGCCAACGCAAGGAAGTCATCATCCCCACTGGAGTTGAATTGCTCACCATCATGGATGAGTTGGAAATCATGATCAATTGGCGTAAAACGCGGAGTTCTTTCCTGCCTTTTTTTGCGGTCCTTTGGGTGGGTTTTGTTTTTATTTTTACTCTGATAGTCTTGTTCGCTGGACAAGTCATCGCCATCTTATTTATGGTTCCTTTTTGGATAGCAGGGCTTTACTTGATTTATGCGAGTTTGGGTTATCTATTCAATACCACTTACATTCTTGTCGATGAATACCAATTATCGGTCCTCCACAAACCCATCAATTTTTTGATTCAAAAAGATCAATTCTATCATCCTAATGATATCCAGCAACTTTATGTCAAACGCTACAGTGAGGGAGAATCCAATGGAAATCCCGTGTATGCCTATTCAGTTGAAGTACTAGTAAAGGGGCATCCCACGGTGCAGTTGGTCAAAGGCTTGCGATCAGCAGATCATGCCCGATTTATCGAACAGGAGATCGAGCATCATCTCAAAATTACGGATCGTCAAATAAGAGGGGAGTGGGTATACGAATGACCCCTTCGCTCAAATACCTCTATTCCCGCTTTGATAGCCAGCATAAGCTATTCTTAGTGGCCTATTGGCTGCTGCTACTGACTTTGCCCTTTTCATTGGCTGTCGATCTTGGGTCCTTTCAGCTACAGCTTCCTTCTGAACCCTTGATTATACTTCTTGCTTTACTGCTGTGCGCTATTTTTTGGCGGGAACGCGATTTATTTTTTCAACTGCTTCGTCATCCTTTGACCATGGCTGGTGTATGTTATATCGCTTGGATGGAATTGGGGATTGCTTGGTCGACCATGCCGCTGGTATCTGTCAAATATTGGTTGGTGACCCTGGCGCATTGGTGGGTCTTTTTTATGGGTTTTGCTTATTTGATGCACAGGATGTGGGAGCGAGGGAGCGAGGGAGCGAAAGACTGGATTCCAAGTTTTATGCTGGAATGGTTTAGTGGCTATGGTCTTCCATTTGTGCTACTGATGCTTTATGCCTGGACGGTTCATGCACAATACGACTTTAGCATGGATACTTCCTTATTGGCGGCTCGTCCTTTTTATTTTGATCACACCATGTACAGTACCTGTATATTGTTTCTTCTCAGTCTTTATCTGGCTGGGGCCTGGCCTCCTAGTACTTTGTCTATTCGCCAAAGGTATTGGAGTATGGGGATGAGTCTTTTGTTGGTCATTGGTTTTTACCTTTCCTTTTGTCGGGCCGCTTGGCTGAGTGGGTTAGGAGTATTGGGTTTATGGTTTTTGATAGCTGTACTGCGTTTTCGATTTTGGCATTTACTGCTTACCCTGGGATTGGTGCTTGTACTGGGCTATTTTGTACTCCATACCCTTCAAGACCGCCTGCCCCAAAATACCTTTGAATCCAAAAAAGGCAGCTTAAGCGCTCAAATTCTATCCATTGGTAACCTGACCAATGATGTCTCCAATCTCGAACGCCTCAACCGCTACAGTTGCGCCTGGCGAATGGCCAAAGATCGCCCATTGACGGGCTTTGGCGCTGGAACCTATCCCTTTCAGTACCTATCTTATCAACTACCTGAAGAGATGACCCGTATAAGTGTGACTACAGCAGGCCCTCATCCACCAGGCCGCGGTGGCAGTACCCACTCTGAATACCTGAGGGCCTTATCGGAATTGGGCTGGCCTGGTCTACTGGCCTTTTTGGCGATCTTATTGCTCAGTTTGTACTATGGCATCCAGTTGTATCGCGAGGCGCATCAAGTCGCCATTCGCTATTGGAGTTTGGGTTTATTGCTGGGTTTAATGAGCTTTTTTATTCATACCTTGTTTAATAATTTTAGTCATACCGATAAAGTCGTCCTCTTCTTTTGGAGTTTTCAGGCCGCACTTGTCGTTCTTAACCAACAACAAAAAAATGCAGCCATTAACGCTAAATAAAGAGATTCAGCAGCTATACGAAAAGGTGAAAAAGAAAGAAAAGGTCCTCATTCACCTTCGCCATATCGAAGAACTGATCAATAAATACGCCCTGGAAATTGAAGCTTTAGAAAAAAGACTGGTCAAAGAGGAAGAAGACATCAAACAATTGGAACGCCTCAATCTACACAGCCTCTTTCTACGCATATTGGGTAATATCGACGAACAGTTAGAAAAGGAACGCCAGGAATACCTCAAATATCACCTTCGACGGGAGGCCCTAATTGACAAACGAAAAAGTCTTATTCGCGAAAAGAATCTACTGGAAAGGGTTAGTAGGGGAGATCAGGAAGAACGACTGGAAGTACTCTTAGAAAAAAAGCTCAAACAGCTCAAGGAAGAACAAGCCCCCCAAGCCGAGGCCATCATCGAAGTAGAAAACCGCTTAGCTCATCACAAAATCACGGTCAAGGAAATCCGCCAATCCGTCCGCGAAGCCTACAAAACCAAGCGAAAGCTCCAATCCATCATGCTCGACCTAAGTAAGGTAGAGACCTGGGGCCGCGGCCCTATCAAAGGCAGCCAAACCAAAGTCCTGGAACGCCTCAAATCCAATGCCTTTGGCGCCAATAATCTCCTCCAAAGATTTGAGGGTGAACTCCACGATCTCGCTGACCACTGCCAAATTGATTACCTCGACCACTTATCTTCTATCCGCAGTTTTCTCGAAGATTTCATTGACGGACTGGTCACGGATTGGGTGATCAAATCAGAAATTGTCAATGCCAAAAATATCGTCAGCAATGTACTGGACAAATTGACGCTTTTGATTTCGATGTTGGACAGTGAGATAGAAAAGACCCGTGAGTTTGTCAAGGAAGATAACAAGGAGCGTCGTCGTTTAGTCGTAAAGGCTTAAAGCGAGATCACTTGTGGGCAGCCTCTCGGAGTGAATTGGCTCACTCCGAGAGTAGCGCGTATGCCTGCTGCGAGACCACAACGCTACGAGACATAAACTAAAAAAGCGGGCAAAAAGCATCGCTTTTTGCCCGCAATAATTCTGCTTTTCGCAGCTCTTGCAATCTCTACTCTCTATTCACCACAAAATTTGAAGACTGATAATCATCCCCACTGAAGATCGTCAAGTTGTACACCCCATCCTTAAAGGTAGATACATCAATATTAAATTCTCGAAGCTCGCTGGCTCCTTGATAAACCATCTCTCCAAATAGATCAGTGATAAAGATCAGGTATTCTCCTCTGACCTGGCCTTCTGCCAGACGATCCTCAATTGTTACCCTCAGCTCATCCCTGGTTGGGTTGGGACTGAGTAAGATGCGTGGAAAATCGTCGCATTCCTCAGCATAGAAACTAGCGGAAACCGTTCGGGTAGCACCACAGCTATTGGTGGCCGTTACTGTGAGGGTAAACCAACCTAGGCTGTTTGGGGAAACGGTGACAAAGGTGCCAGTAGAGGGAAAGACCGAACCGTTATTCATACTCCAGGAATAAGTAACACCTGGGGTGACATTGGAGATGGCGTAACTATTGAAACCCAAATTGGAGAAAGGCTCATAACAGGCAGGGAAAATTTCGTCTATGCTAAAAGGTGGAATGACTTCGCCAGAATTGCTAACATCCTTATCCAGTGTAATCGTGCAGCCATTATGTTGAACCGTAGCTTGTACCCAGAAGGGGCCACTACCCGAAACACTCTGGACAGAAGTAGGATTACAAACCATACAACTCAGGCTTAGCCCTGGGCTAGAACTCCAAAAGACGCTCGCACCAGAAGGGATATTGATCACCTCGTATTCCCGCCCCTCGCAAAGGATATTAGAACCTGATATTTGAGCATCGCCCTCGCTGCTTTCCATGGTAATGCGATAGTAGCCTCTTGGGTCGCCAAAATTGCGCACGCGGACGTACAAATCATTATTGGCTACATCTTGACAGGAAACGGTAACGATGAAAGTACCGTTGAGCTGTACGATATTGGCGAATGGGAAGAAAACGATATTGCCAGAGCTATTTTCAAAAAAGACATCGACATCATCGACTGGCCAATCGCAATCCTGAATTTTCTGGATGGTGATGACATAATCGCCCAATGCCTCTCCAGGAGTCAAAGAATACCAGTCTTGATCCTGTGAACAACCGTCATGAAGAGTGTGCACCTGGTTATCGCCAATGGCCAGTGGCCTTGCTTGTTCGTCATTATTATCTGGTTCAAAGCCATCTCCAGCCACAAAGTTGCCTGTCAGGATATCAAACCAGGAGGAAAAGGGCCAGACCATTCTGTTGAGGAGATTATCCCACATGGCATCTACCTGAGAGGGAGAGAACATACTTCGACAACTGTAGTAAGACATGACATTGGTCTCGTCTGGATCGAAGGGATCACCATTGAAATCTACACCGCCATCATTATAAGGACAGCCAGGCCAGTCCGTAGGATCAGCAGGGGTATCGCAAAAACCATCTCCCGTAAAACTACAATGGGAAAAAGGAGGGTTCCAAGGCCAGGGGAAACAGGCTGGATCATTGGTGATATTGCGGGTAACGGCTTCACGGCGGCAGGGGACATTTAGGCCATCTGCATTACCAAACATGGGGTCTTGGTTGGTATTCCGATGCGTATGGGGGAGGGTGAAGAAGTGGCCGATTTCATGGGCGAAGGTCTCTGAGGTGCCATTGACGGTATTTCTCAATAAACCAACGGCGTCTTCACTACCATTGTAAATGCCGCCCCAGCCATAACCACTTTCGACCACATGCACATTAATACCAGGGCCTTCTTCATAATCCTCCATCATATCGTCTAGCTCATCGCCATCAGCGATGTCTACATAATCTGGTTCAATAGGAAATTCCGTACAGACAATGGTAAGTCGCATTTGAGAGCCGCTTGCTGCCAGTATGCTATTGGTGTAATCCATCATCGCTTGAATCTCGCTGGGATCTGGTATATCTGGGTCATTGGCCATAGACTGGTAGACAAAAAGATAAACGGGAACATTGATAATTAATTCATCTGTTTCGTCTACTCCGCCAAACTGAAAGGGACAATCATCTCTTCCCTGTCGGCTATCTAGTCGTTTTTGTAATGCTCTGGTTTTTTGCTGTATTTGTTCTTCTAACTTTGCATTGTCTCCTACCCAGGGGAGCTGTTGGAAGGCTTCTTCGGTGATTTCAGGCGTACCGCATCTGAGGTGTAGTTCTTGCTCCTTTGCCTGTTGGGCGAGCAATAGGGAGCTACTGATACATAAGAGGAAGAGTACTAATTTAGTTTTCATTACATCAACTATTTGGGTTAAAAAATTAATTGCATCGTTTTTCCAAGCCTGATTGATGACAATCGAGCCAAACTAAAACACAGACCTGGCTAAAGGCAGATCTTATACAGCCTTGGGCAATTTTTGCTGACTAAATAATTCCGGTAGTGATGAATGTAAAGAAGAGTTTAGACAGAACGCTCAACAACAATGATACAAAAAATGTTAGATGGAGTCAAGGAGTGTAAATCCACGCAAATTGTTCAGTTCCCGTCAAGCGATTCAAAAACTAAGGCGATTATGGGTGGAAAGGCTTAAATTGAGAAGGCATAAAGATACCTATGAAAAATATTATTTTTATCCTGCTATTGTTCTGGATCGTGCCAGCTTTTGGCCAGCTTTATATCAATGAAGCCTGTAGCCAAAACAAAACCATCTTGCTGGATGAGTTTGGCGAATCCTCGGATTGGTTGGAATTGTACAATGCAGGCAGCAGCGCTATTAATCTGCAGGGCTATCACTTAAGCGATGATCAAAACGACCCAGATAGATGGACCTTTCCCGCCGTCGAAATTCCAGCAGGGGGTTATTTATTGGTCTTTGCTTCAGACCGAAATGATACGGCTTTACAGAATCCCCATACCAATTTCAAATTGTCAAAAGAAGGCGAGCGGCTCCAACTTACAGACCCCGAAGGACAAATGGTTCATTGGTTGGTGGTTCCACAGCTGGAAGAGGACTTGAGCTATGGTCTACAACCCGATGGCAGTGCGACGCTGCGCTATTTCTCCGACCCTACACCTGGTAGTTCCAATAATGCTGCTGCCAGCTTCAATTTTAGTGCTCCCCCCATTTTCTCGGTCAAACAAGCTTTTCACCAAACGGCCTTTTCGCTAAGCCTGCAATGTGCAAGTGGCGATTGTGATATTTACTACACTACGGATGGCCGCCCACCAACGGCTGCTGATACCCAATATACAACGGCTTTACTTATTGATTCTACCCTCACCATCCGCGCCAGGGCTTATACCCCAGGATTAGAAGCCTCTACGGTAGCTACCAAAACCTACTTTTATCAATCTCCACACGAGTTACCTATTATGAGTCTGACGACTGATCCTTTTGGGCTTTGGGACTGGGAAGAAGGTATCTTTGTGGAAGGCCCCAATGCCGATACGATCTTTCCTTATTACGGCGCCAATTATTGGGAAAACACAGAACTACCCGTTGTGATGGAGTATTTTAAAGAGGAGCAATTAGTGGCTCATTTTGAGGTGGGCCTCAAAAATCACGGGGGCAAATCTGCACGGACTAAACCCATGAAATCGGTCCGCTTGATTGCTGATGAATCCTATGCGGACAAAGAAATGAATTATCCCTTTTTTGATAATAAGGCCATTCAATCCTATAAGCGATTGGTGCTGCGCAATGCCAGTGGGGATTATAACTATACGCATTTTCGCGATGCCTATATTCATCGCTATTGTATTGATGAAGAAATTGATTTGGATGTATCGGCCCATCAGCCTATTGTGGTCTATCTCAATGGCACTTATTGGGGGGTAATGAACCTGAGGGAAAAGGTGGATGCCTACTACCTGCAAGAAAATTATGGTATTGATCCCAATGAAGTTGATCTTTTAGAGGAGTATTCTTATGTGGTAGAAGGAGACTTTGAAATTTTTGATGAGATGGCAGAATTTGTCCGAACGGCTGATCTCACCCAAAGCTCCAATTACGCTAAAGCCACTGCTTTTTTTGATGTAGAGAATATGGCCAATTACTTCATTATCCAAACCATTCTCAACAATACAGACTGGCCAGAGAACAACATCAAATACTGGCGGGAAAGAAAGGACGGAGCGCGTTGGCGTTATCTCCTTTTTGATCTCGATGTTGGTATGGGGCGACATGGCTGGACCCGAGCTTACGGAAATTCTTTTGGCACGCGGATGGACTCGCATCAGGACAATCATTTGGTTAGTATTTTGAGGGCTTTATTGGCCAATGATTATTATCGCCATTACTTCATCAATCGCTATGCAGATTTATTGAATGATAGTTTTCGAGAAGATCGCCTATTGGCAGAGACGGAGGCGACGGCTGCGGAAATTGAAGAGGAAATGCATCGACATTTTGATAAATGGGGCTGGCCGGGTATTGAGGTTTGGAAAAACGACCGTTTGGAAAGTCTTTATCGCTTTATTCAAGATCGTCCAGCCTATGCTCGGCAGTATGTCATGGATTATTTTGGCCTGGAAAAGGAAGTAGTCTTAAATTTGAATACCTATCCCCCCAATGCTGGTCGCATTTTGATTAATACCATTGAAGCGGATGCCCTGCCGTGGAAAGGATTTTACTTCAAAGATATTCCCGTTCGCTTGCGTATTGAACCCAATCCAGGGTTTACCTTTAGTCATTGGCAATCCCAGCACCTTATTAAAGATCCCATCTACGAAGAGGAGATCAATATCAATTTTACCCAAGATGATCAAATAAGCGCTATCTTTGAACAGGTATCCCAACAGTCAAAGGCTAGGGTATTCCCCAATCCAGTTACAGAACAATTAGTGGTCCAGATAGAAGTAACTACCTTTGAGTCGCTTCAATACCAAGTATACGACGCTCAGGGCAAGGCGCTATCCATCAGTGGACAGCAAGCACTATATCCTGGGCAACAAACTATTAATTTAACGGTCAGCGACTTGGATGCTGGATTTTATTGGTTGCGCTTGGAAAGCAATGAAGTTCAAGAATCACTAAAATTCATCAAATACTAACTGGCCAGACCCAATTCATTTATGTTTAAGCCCCACAACAAATAACTATGAGAATCTACTTGATCTTACTGGCGCTGTGTGCATTAGTCACCGCCTGTAGCAATGAAGCCCCACCTAATCCCGAATGGCTGGAAGATCAAATTGCCACCATTGTAGAATTACCCGATGAACTCAATGAACATTCGGGCATGCTCGCCCTCACTGATAGTACTTTATTGGGGCATAATGATAGTGGAGATGCACCAATCCTCTACGAGTTTGGCGCCAGCACCAAAAAATTAATACGCCGCATTCACGTCCTGCAAGCTGCTCACAAAGATTGGGAAGAGCTGGCTCAGGATGAGAACTACATCTACATTGGCGATTTTGGAAATAATCGAGGTGCGCGAACGGATTTGGTGATCTACAAAGTGCAAAAAAGCGAATTGCTACAAAGCGACTCCGTCAATGCCCAAACAATCGCTTTCACTTATCCCGATCAAAGTGATTTCTCTGAACGCAGCAAACACCGATTTGACTGCGAAGCCATGATCGCGCTTGGTGACCAACTGTACCTCTTCACCAAAAATCGCGATGACGCCAAAACCAATCTCTACCAATTAGATAAAACGCCAGGCACCCAAGTCGCCATCCCCAAAAGTACTTTTGATGTAAGTGGGCAAATCACCGCTGCTGATCTGGCAGTTGATTCCAGCGATGTCCTCGCGCTCTTGGGGTATGACTATCAAGAGGGGAACTTTCGACCCTTTATCTGGCTTTTCTACGACTACGAAGGCAGTTCTTTTTTTAATGGTCAATCCAAACGCATCGACCTGGCTTTTGAAAGACAAACAGAGGCCCTTTGCTTTCGCGGCAGCGCAAAAGAACTGGTTTTTTCCAATGAAGAGGAAAAGGAAAACCAGGGCTATGTGTATGGTTTTGATGTAGCAAAGTGGCTGGATTGAGTAGGGAGAGCGGCTAGCGCCTGCGAGAAGCGAGATCGTTCTGCGCTCTGCGCTTTGCTGCGAGACCGCTGCGCTGCGAGAAGCAAGAACTGCCTAAAAAACGCAAGGAGCAAAAAGCCCAGCTTTTTGCTCCTTACTCTTTCTCGCCGTTTAGCTCCGCTAAACAATCTCGCAGTCCAAGCACGAAGTGCGCGACGATCTCGCAGCGCAGCGATCTCGCTTCCCCCCCAAGCCTATAACTTCAATAAGCGATAAACCTCCGTTTCCTCCGCTCCCCTCACATTCAAATAGTAAACCCCTGGCAAGAGATCCCGCAGATCTACCTCAATTTGATGCGTTCCGCTATCCAGCGTATAAGGTATGGAGCGAATTTGTCGACCAGAAAAATCACTCAATTGCAGCTCCAATTCCAAAGCCTTTGGGCTATCAATGGCTAAAAAGGTGACCGCCTCTACTGGGTTGGGAAAGAGGCTCATATGGGTTTGCTTAATGGGTAATTCCACGGTGACTACTGGGCTGTAGGTATACTGGCCATCAAAGCCAATTTGCTTCAGGCGATAGTAGTTGAGACCAGAGAATGGTTTTGGATCGAGCATTTGATAATTGGTCAGCTGATTGCTAGAGCCGCGAGCGCTTACCTGGCCAATAGGGGACCAGTAGCGAATATCAGTGCTGCGCTCAATCTCAAAACTAGCCAATTGTTGCTCCGTAGCGGTTGACCAGCTAAGGGCAACCTCCTGGCCAATCAGTCGAGCATCAAAAGCGAGGAGTTCGGCAGGTAATGGAATGGCGGGTTCTATGGTAAAGCAATTGCTGCAAGTCCAGGTTTTACCGCTAAAACAGCCAGGACCTTCATAGACCGTTAGGTCGTAACTGCCATCCATACCATCGTTGGGGATAATTAAAGTACCGCTAAAAAGGGTAGAGTTGCTGGCGGCGCCATTGATGGCATAATCGGTTGGTCCACTGATAATAGCGCAGTCTGTGTCAATAACATCAAATTCGGTGTCTAGGCCCGAAATCGTGACCTGAACGACCTGGCCAAGCACAGCGCTGGCAGGAGAAATACTGATCGAATCAATTACATTGAAGCAATTGGTGCAAGACCAGGATTGGCCATCACAGCCTGGGCCTTCGTATATTTTTACATCATAAACACCTGAAGAGGCGATGCCTGGAAGATTTAAAGTGCCCGTAAAATTATTTGCGCTACTGGCTGTACCAATGATGGTGTAAGTTTCCGTACCATTAAAGACCTCTACACAGGAGGTATTGGCTATTGAAAAATTGGTTTCTACCCCGTCCAGACTGATGGCGATATTAGTCCCTCTAAGACCCATATTGGGATTGATGCTGATAGAGTCTTTGATGCTAAAGCAGTTGGTACAAGTCCAGCTTGTCCCATCGCAACCAGGGCCTTGATAAATGACCGCATCATAAGTACCTGAGGGGGCATCTGATGGAAGATTGATCGTTCCGCTGTAGCGATTAGAGCCGCTGGCTGAGCCTGTAATGCTGTAGGTCTGAATGCCATTGGTCAGTTCTGCACAAGAAGTAGAGCTGGCAAAACCTACGAGAAAGTCAGTACATATCCCATCGATGTCTATAGTACTGGTTTTTCCTCGAATCAATTCGTTAGGGCTGAGGCTAATTTGGTCGGCAGCATCTTCAAAGCTCAAACAATCCGTACAGGTCCAGGTGTAGCCCGTACAGCCTGAACCTACGTATAAGGTGACGTCATAAGTACCCAAGGCGATATCACAACTTGGTGTGTATAGATCACTGACAAAGCTCAACAGATTTGGGCTAGAGCCCGAAAGAGAATAGGTATCTTGGCCATTGCTGATTTCCATACAAGTAGTCTCAACTAAGTCAAAACAAGTCCCATTTCCAAGGGCCGCAATTTGAATAGGCACGCCTGGATTGGCAATCGAAGGGCTAATGGTGATCGAGCCACTGTTTAAAGCCCTGACGCCAAAACAATTATTACAGCTGTAGCTTACGCCGCTACAAGTACCATCAGCGTAAACCGTAAGGTCATAAAGCGCATTGGAGGCGGAGCAAGGCAGATCGAGCGAGCCCGTAAAAGAGCCATTGTCACTAGCCGTTCCATCAAAGCTGTAGACCTCTGTTCCATTGGCAATTTCTACACAAAGGGAAGCACCTGAGGCAAAACAAGTATTGGTTCCAGTAATGGTATGTACAGAAATGACTCCAGGGTCTGTGACATTGGGGCTGATGCTAATGGAACCAGGGTCAGCTTCTTCTATGATAAAACAATCCTCGCAGGTATAAGAGAAATCGCTACAAGCCGTTCGAAAAACCGTTACATTATAAGTGCCAGGAGGAGCATCACAGGGAATTTCAAAGGGACTGCTAAAATTAGTAGGGGAGGAGGGCAAGGCGTCCAGGGTATAAGATTGCATCCCATTGCTGATCACCGCACAGGTGGTTTGATCCGTTTGAAAGTCCGTTCCAGTACCGATGACTTCAAAGGTAATAGCTGTTCCAGCCTTTGCGCTGCTTGGTGAGGGCTCGATGACCGCCTCTTCTACAAAAAAGCAATCCGTACAATTGGCTTGAGGGCCACCACAACCATCGCTCTCATAGACAAGGCCACTATAATTACCAGATTTGGTATCAAAGGGAAAGCTAATTTCCGCTGTGATAGAGCTAGGGCCATTGATATTGATGATGTTGATATTGATATTTTCCACTCCCGTTAGCAAGGCACAGGTAGTTTGGGAGGAAAAATTGGTGTTGACTCCTGTTATGTCAACGATGATCGTACTGCTGGGAGAAGCGGTGCTTGGGTCAAAAGAAATACTCTGGCCAAAAGCAGAGGTACAAAAGGTCGTTAGAAATAAGACCAAGAAGCGGTAGTGTGCAGACATCTGATAGCTTTTTTGAGCTGATACAATAGGATTGCAAAACCCGTCATTGAAATTTATATCGTTCAATGTATTGATACTCAATACTAAATTGAACATTTCAATAGATCAGTTTAAGAAATAAAAAGCTTAGGAAAACGGTGTGTTAATGGACGGGGTTGCCGAAGCAACGATATTCTTACAGAAACGATTTATAAAAATAGAAATTTGTCGCTAAAATCGGAAATAATTTTTTGGAAAATCCTATTGCAATTCGCTATTCTTTGGCAGGCGAGATTCAATAGCGCGGAGGAATTCGGCCTTTCGCCCAGGGTTGGAGCGGGTCTTATTTACCCATTTCAAAGCCTCTTCATATTGTGCTAAGCTGTAGTAACAATAGGATAAATTGAAGATGGAGTCATCAAATTTAGGATTGATAGCTAGTGCCTGATGAAAGAGCGCAATGGCCTCTTCAAATCGATTTTTATGGACCAAACAAGTTGCAAAATTATTGATCACATGAAAATTGTGGGGATTATAGGCAAAAGCTTCCTCAAAGGGGACCATTGCTTCGTCTTGCTGGCCTTGTTGGTACAATCCCAGCCCTTCATACCACTTCATCGGCAGTGTCATCGCATCCATATTAAATAGTGCTGAATGGCTCAATGGCGCCACCTGACTCAGCTCCACCCAATTCTTTTTGATTTTTGCATTAATGGCCTTAACCGCATAGTATTCTCCTACGATTCGATAATAACTAGTGGGAAGATTGAGGAGAAATAAAGCCCCCAAGCCAATCAAGAGGGGACGAAAATAAGCACTAATATCAATGGATAGCAGATTGATGGGAAAGTGCTGACGACATAGAAAAGCCGTATAAGCAATGAGGATACTAATCAGACTTTGATGCTCGATTCGTTCTTTAGGAAAATCAAAAAAAGAGATGATACAATAACCTACTAATGCCGCCAATAAGATCATCAACTCTCGTTTTTTCCATTCTTGGGCACTACCATAGGCATTAAAAATAGCCAAAATGGGAAGGGCAAAGAGGCCAATAAAGCTCAAAAGACCCATAATGCCCGTTTCTGCCATGACCTCTAGAAAGTCATTGTGAACACGGGTGAAAACGATATTTTTCTCCTGTAGTCGATAGCCACCTTCAACGCTTTTACTGGGAAAGAAGATCTTCCAATTGCCCCCTCCATAACCCAATAGCCAATTGTCTTTGATCAATTCTCTGGTTTTGTGCCAGACAAAAAGTCGCTCCACTCCCGAGCTACTCGCCTTGTAGGTCAGCGGATTGAGTTGCTGAAGGTAATTGCTTTTGCTCCCTCCAAAATAGACCAAACTGGATACCATCAAAAGGAGAACCAAGCCCAGTGCCCCCAATCTTTTAAAAGTTTTAAGGTGCTGTTGGGTATTTTCTACGATCAGATAGCCCGCTAAAACGAGCACCGCACCACCAAGAGCCAGATAAACGGCTCTGGTTTGCAAAACGATGATCAAAAGCAATTGAATCGAGACCAAGCCTATCCAAAGGGGTTTTCG
>JBCBDH010000021.1:0-21168 GCA_038529855.1 Bacteroidota bacterium
CTTTTGACATTGGATAGTGTATGGGGAGGGACAGCGCCTTATCGTTTTGTGCTTGATGAGGGGGAGATGCAGGAAGAGTGGCTATTTGAGGCTTTGTCAGAGGGGGCTCATCAAGCACAAAACGATAAGGCGCTGTCCCTCCCCATACACTATCCAATGTCAAAAGACCATCAGAATAGCCAAAACAGGTGATATCCAATACCTCCCATTCCAAGGCCAATGGTGCAGGCTCCACCAATAGGATGGAATCAATCGCAATACACCCCAAATCATCCGTCACCGTCACCAAATGCCAACCCGCAGCGAGCCCATCAACAAATGCCCCTTCTCCCCCACCAGACCACTCATAATAATAGGGCGGAAGCCCTCCATCCAACACCCTCACTACGGCCACTCCATCTGCCGCCCCCGTACAACTAATATCCTGCCCTTCATAGGAAGAACCAACAGATAGATCAACAGACATCCGCTCTTCTTCTGTAATTTCTGCTTGTAAAGTAGTCGATAAGCCAGCTGCTGAAGTAATGATCACTTCATATTGATCCGCAGCTAGGTCGTGGATGTAGATGGGGACCTCCCTTTGAGTCATGGTTCCGCTGCCTTCTTGGCCAGTATTGAGTCCTTTCCACACATAGTCAAAAGGGCTTAGGCCAATGGTAGCAGTCAAGGTCAAGGTACCAGACAATTCGTCACAGTAGATCAAATCTCCTTCTAAGAGACCAGCCACTTCGCAATGATGGATAGAAAGCAAGGTAGTCGTTTGCAGCACGAGGCTATCGCAGCCATACTGATTGATGAGCCAAATAGAGTCTAGCCCAACGATACTCTCGTCGCAGGTATTTAAAAATACGGCCGTTTGATGACTGGGTAACAGCTCAGTATGGGTAAAGACAATGCTGTCGCAGCCGTATTGGTTGGTTAGGTAATCAACGGTAGAGCCCACCTCTTCAGGATCACAACTGGTATTTTGGATGGTTGTCCAATCGCTAGGGAGTAGATGCGTGTAATGATAGCGGAGGCTATCGCAGCCATATTGATTAGTGTAGGATTGAATAACTAAGCCCGTATCCGCAGGATAACAAGTTTCCAGATTCTCCCAAATTTCCTGACTAGGCAATAGCTCAGTGAGTGTAATGATCAAACTATCACAGCCGTATTGATTGACTTGATGGTCAAAGGTCAGACCAGTAGTCAATGGGTCACAGTCTTGGGCACTGAGGTAGGTCGTGTCGCTGGGAAGCAGTAGGGTTTGGATAGAGACGAGGCTGTCACAACCCTGATCATTGATGAGCTGAAATTGTTGCCAACCCGTTTGAGCTGGATCGCAAGAATACTCAGTGAGTTGGATATCATGGCTTTCTAATAAATGGACCTGTCCCCAAACCAGGCTATCACAACCGTACTGATTGCTGAGGGCTTGAAATTGCCCACCCGTATCAATGGGATGGCAAGAAGTGGATTGCCAAAAGGTGCTATCTGGGGACAATACCTCTAATTGGGTGCGCACTAAGCTATCACAGCCATATTGACTTTGCAGGGCATCAAAATAAAGGCCACTCGTCGTTTGCCAGTCACCAGCCAAAAACAATTCCTCCCCCGCGCAAATTTGCTGGATCTCATCCGTGCTGTAGGGCAAATGAATTTTCAAAAGGGCTGACGAATTGGCCTGCACCTCACAAACCAATGCTCCTGCATCCTCCACTGTTCTCAATTCATAATTGGTATTCCAAATTGGATCAACCGCATAGCTGTCCCCATCCTCAATCCCTTCCAAAAGTACTAATTTCTCCCCATCCCAAAAACGCACCTTAAAAGGCGGAATCCCTTCTAAATGAAAGCGCAGAGCAGTTGATTCTCCCAAACAAATATCTGTTTGATCCAAGGAAAGATGGCCATTGGGCCATGCTTGAAAACGCACGGGCATCGTATTGCTTTGATCAAAACAAGCACTCGACCAAAGGACATTCCCCTCACTATCCAAATCGCCAGCAATGGCCGTAACATAATACCACTCGCCTGCTGACATTCCCACCAGCAAAGTAAATTCAGGCGTATTCGCTTGGGCATAGACGGTCCCTGGAAAGCCATTACTATTATCGTGAAGTAGGTATTGTAAACCATCATTGGCATCTAAAAATTGATCGCCATTGTGTAGTAGTAAAAGGGCTTCACCTTCGCATACTTCCGTTGCTATCCCAGACAAGGTTCCCGCATCCGTCAAACAAACACAATCATGGGCTCCCTCAATCAAAGTGATGCCACAAGCACTCGCATCACTGAGCTGAAAAGCATAAGGCGCTCCCGCTGGAATAGGGTCACTCGTAAACATCGCTCCATTCCAAATCCCCGTCCCTCCTATTACTTGAAAGGGTGCCGTGCCCTGTAGCACTTCAAAATGGACCTGATATTCCGTATTGGCTGGTGTACATAGTTCAGTAACCGCAGAGATAACTGGCTGATCAATCACCTCAATCCATACCTCATCTCTATACACACAAGCTTCGCGAAAAGTGATATCGTCAATGGCAAAATCATTCCCCCAGGATTCCGTATTGAGATTGAGGATACAAATTTCTGCACTGGTATTGATACCTGAATTCCAGGAAGTACAGTTTTCTTCCCACAGACAGGTTTGGGGGCTGGCATTAAAGGGCTCACCCACGACTTGATCATTAATGGAAAATTGGAGCTGGGCGGGGCTAGAGGGATGTAAGGTGACCAGCCATAGGGAGAAGATATAATCCGTGTAGGGCTGTACATTTACTGTTTGACACCAGACATCTACGCCACCTAAGGTAGAGGCATTGACGCACATCATATTACCAGAGGAGGAGGTGTGATCAGTGCAGGGTTGCCAATCCCATTTGGCCAGGTCGCCTCGCGTAGTGATAAAATAGGCCTCTTCGTTTAATACCCCAGAGGGGTCCCAGAAATAATTGGAGCTAAAGCCCACATCGCCTTGCTCAAAATCACCATTAAAAATGAGGTTGGTACCGTTTGGATTGGGACCAATGGCGCTTAGGGTGTAAGCCATAGATTGATTGACAGTGGCCATAGGATGGCTTTGGTAAGGATGGTCCAGACCCGTTGTAGGCGACCAGTAAAAGTGACAGTAATTGCCACTGATCTGTCCTTGTAATTGCACTGTAGCACCAGGCGCACAAATGGTTTGATCGGGGCCAGCATCGGCAAAAAGGGTACAGTTTTGTTGTTCAGCTCCTATAATTTTTTTGTGTGTTTGGGTCAATAAGATTTTTGGAGTTAACAACAGAAAAAACAAAAGGTAGAGGATAGAACGATTTGTTTTTACCATAGTTTAGCATTGGTTAGGGCAAAGGGGGAACCTATGATTTCCATGTTGGAAAATAGGTTTAAAATCCACAAAGTCTTATGCTAAGAATCGGTAAAACAAATCCTGGGGGGAAGGAATTGGATTATTTGAAATGCTTACTAAAAATAACAAACTATCTCGTTTTTTTGTAAAAATTGAACAAAAAAAGGGTCGAAGCAAACAAAAGTCCTGCTTCAACCCTCGATTTGGAATTATGAAAACAACTTCAAATTGATAAAAAGAGCAAAATTACAGCCGTATAGGGGTTTGGCTCCTCAAGGGCCAAACGGATGGTCTCAGCGAGCCTTAGCTCAATTCGTCAAGGTCACATCTCCTTTGTAAAGCACTGCTTCTCCATCAATAAATTCGATCTCCACATAGTAGACAAATACCCCAGGATTGAAAGGCTCATTCTGACGCCAGCCATTCCAGCCAAAGTTTTGATCATTGGGCTGGAAGTTCCTTTCTTCATAGACCTTCTCTCCCCAGCGGGTAAAGACTTCAAAGCGCTTGATATTGCGGACACTATTGTCATCAGCATAAACCATAAAGACATCATTAAAGCCATCGCTATTGGGGGAAAAGGCATTGGGGATAAATACCTTTCGTTCTTTATCTATCTTGAATAGTATTTGATCACTTGCCGTACAGCCATTTTTATCCACTACCGTGACAGTGTAGATCATATCCTTTGTTGGATTGGCTTGGGTGCGCAAACAAGTTGGGCAGGCCAATGAATCCGTAGGCGACCAGATGATGCTATCCAGCTCATTAGGGTTAATGTTGACTTGGGCATTGATCAGGTGATTATCTCCCAAAGTCATAAAGACTTCCGTTTGTACATCGACCAAAAGGCGAGGCGGATTGGGCAGATAAACCTCTTCCACATATTCGCAACCATTGATGTCTTGAACCGTCACCGTATACCAACCAAATGGCATGGCGACAAAAAGCGAATCGCTGTAAAAGACATCGTCTCCATTTAGGGCATAGAGATAAGGCCCCTCGCCTCCTGTTACGGAGTTGATGGCTAAACTTCCCGCCCCTCCTTCACAAGGCGGAGGAATGACTTGAAGATCAGCATCGACGGGGCGATTTCGGTTTTCGAGTACTTGCACCTCATCCGAAGCGGTACATCCATTGAGGGCCGAGCTCACAGTCAGGGTATAAGTTCCCTCCGCATCAACGATGGGAGTGCCAGTCAGGGTGTCGGCGACTATGTTGCCATCTTGAGTGGTCCACCAATAGCTGTAATCCGGTCCAGATGAAGAAGCACTGGCATTTAATTGAATAGTTGAGGTATTACAATCTAGCATTTCCTCGATGGCTTCAATGACCACCGTGGGCGCTTCGATATCTTCGATCACTTCAACACTAGCGGCATTGGGGCAGCCGCTGCTGAGGTTGATGATGTTTAAGGTATAATTGCCCTGCTCATTCACCGTAGGTTCCAGTCCATTAGCTCCTGAAAGGATATTGCCATTGGGTGTAGTCCACTCGATTAAATAATTCGGGCCAAAGTCAGAACCAAGGGCACTAATCTGTACGATGCTATCTATGCAATTCAAATCACCAGGTTGGGCAATATTGACATAAGGCACATCTGTATTTTGATCAATTTGACTGGCATTACTATCTGTACAACCATTTCGATTATCGGTTACCGTAAGGGAATAGGTGCCAGGAATATTGATTTCGATACTTGGCAGGTTAATATCTTCGGGAAGGACCAAACCATCTTGACTATCCCATTCAAAAATCAGTCCATTGGCTGGTTGAGAGGGGGTTCCACTCAGTACGGTGGTGCTTTGGTTGCAATCCAGGGTTTGGGGTCCAAGAACGTCAATTAGAGCCAATGGAGCAACGGTGTCAATGAGTACGGTCAAGTCGTCGCTTTGCGTACAGCCAGTCGCAATATTGGTAATCTCCAAAGTATAGGTGCCCGCTTCATTCACCTCAGGATTAAGGGTGTTTGCTCCTGCTACGATATTTCCATCCACGGTGGTCCACTGATAGTTGTAGGCTGCCCCTGAAGAACCACTGCCATTGAGGAGGGTACTTTCGCTTAGACAGGATAAAAGATCATCCCCTCCTGCATTCACTTGAGGGATATTATTATCCAAGGGTACATTGAGCAGGGTGTCATGGGTGCATCCATTGACATCCGTCAGTGTCAAACCATAATCGCCAGGTGCCAAATTCAGGGGGTTTCCTGTATTGGGAAGGCTATTGGTCCAGGCATAGGTGTAGGGCATTTCGCCACCAAATACAGTGAGGGCAAGTCCACCATCTGATTCGCCAGGGCAGCTTACGGGAATGGTGGCTGCCTCGACGCTGATTTGTGTTGTTGTTACATTGGCCTGACCATCCACGATGCCATCACAATCATTGCTGTTAATAAATAGCAATTCATAAACACCAATTTGATCAGCCAGTAAAGTATAAGGGTTTTCAGTAATCCCCATAAGGGAAATCTGTTGGTTGTTATCAATCGTATAAATTAAATCCCAGGGGCCTAGCCCAGTGAAGTCAATTTGTAATTCAGCAGCTGAGCCACCTGGACAGATGGACTCCTGTCCACTAATCATCGCCGTTGGATAACCCGTTACGGAAACCGTCGCTTCACTACTTGCCGTATTTCCACAAAAATCAGTGACTGTCACTGAGTAATCAGTTGTATTAGTTGGGCTAACTTCCAATGTTGGCGAAGTATCGCCAGTGCTCCACAGATAGGTATAATCCGCTATTCCTCCATTGACAATAGGCGTCAAAGTCGCATTGTCTTGCTCACAAGAGCTTTGATCATCCAGCACCAGATCAAGGCTTTCTGCATCAGAGATAAACATCTCCGTAAAGGGAACCGTACAGGAGCAGGGGGCATCCAATTCGATCAAAATCGACTCAATCCCCTCCGCGATGGCATCTTCAAATACATCCACGGGCAGTAAAAAGGAAGGCTGCCCAGCGGGAATGGTAATGCTTTCTGGAAGCAAATCATAGTCAAGCCCAGGTGTTGCTGAGCTCAAATTAGACACCGAAAAATTCACCACCAAATCCTCACTCCAATCGTCGTTCGTCCGCTCAAAAGCAAAGTAACCATCCGCACAGCCTTCAAAGGCCGTAGCCGTATTCGTACCAGGCGTCTCTGCGCTGACAGTCGCCGTACCTCCCGCATTAAAACTATTGGCCTTTAGAAAAACCGCAGAATCGAAGTAGCCATCATTAACGTCAGCGATGATCAATTTGATGTGATAGGTTTCGCAAGGCTGCACACTGGCTAGTGCCGTGAGAACCGTTGTAAAACCATCGTATTCTATATCGTCAACTGCTGCCCCATCGGTTAAGGGATGGCCTGTACAAAATAGCCAGGGCGGCATGGTGAGGTGATGAATAGCAGGTACATTTTCTACATAATAGTCAGAATTAGAGAGATGATTGACATTATTAATGGTCACATAGTCTGAAGAGCCAGGGACGATGGCGATATTCTCTGCATTATTGGAAAAGGGACCATTGATACCTGGACCACTGATAAAAAAGCCAAAGACATCATTATAGGAATTATTGGTGTATTCGCAGTACTCTTCTGAGGCAAAAACAAACTCAAAAGACAGCGTATCTGATGTTGGTGTAAAGTCAAATTCTAGGCTGGCGATGTCGTACAATCTAGTGGAGGAATTATCGACAATCGCCTCTAAATCGGGATCATCTTGTGACCAGCCTGAAAACTGATTTCCTCCATTATAATCATTATTCGGCCCCAATGCATTGTCTAAACGCCCAGTTGATAGCATCACGCCTTCTTCAATGTTAATAGAGGAAGTTCCGCTGCTGAAATAACCTCTTGCGGTGGTCTCGCCTGTGTAGTCAATACTGCCGTCTACCACATTGAAGCAATCGCCTCCAATAAGTACATCCTCAATGAGGGATTCAGGCGTGTAGCTGGGATTGGTTTGTATGCTGGCTTGACTTCGAGGAGCCGCTTTGGGATTATCGCAGCTTTCGCAGCCAATGGAGAGCAAATAAGCCTCGTTCGCCTCACAGCCTTGGCGATTAACCTGAATATTTTCGCAAGACTCGCGAGCTCGAAATTGCAAGGCGTGAACATCGTCTAAATAGGCTTCGTCCGTGCGCCTGAGCAAATCCAATTGAACGGCGCAGGCCGAGGGGTCTACGCGATTGAGGAAAAGATGATAATCCTTACCTCGCTCCAACTGGCAAAGTGTAAATACAAATTGATCACCCTGAATAGAGATTGGCAGTCTTTCGTGAGCAGAGGCTACCAACAGGGTGTCAGATGTGTTCTTGTCGGGATCATAATTTGTATCTTTTGCAGGTAGTGATACGACTCCTAGCAATAGCCAGAAGTACAGTACCGTCCGAAAGGAAGATACAAACATACTAGGGATATTTTAAGGTCTATGTATGTGGCCACTTCTTGTTTGGTGACAGACAATACCTAACTGTCCAACCCATGTACACACAGGCGGCAGTAAGCAGAATCCCTCATCTGCAAAAGAAAGAGGTCATCACACATAGTCAATCAGCCCATCCTCCAGTAGCATTATACCAGTGATGGGCATAAATAGTTAAACCATTGACGAATAGGGTTTTACCTATATCGCAATGGCTGTTCTTTAGCGACTGTCAAAGCTATTGACAAGAAATCCAATGTTTTGAGAAATAGCACCCAATGAGGTGAGTCCTTTTAAAATCGGTTCTTGTACACAAGCGCATGGTATTTGAACTAGAACAGCGTTCTAAGTCAAAAATGTTTGTTGTACATAATTCCAAATACTATACACAAGTAATAAGAAGAGCTCAAAAAACCTTGGGGGGATTACAAAAGCTCTAATTGGGTGTTGGTGCGTATAATCGCAGCAATAAAAGTATTTATTTTTTTATTGCTAGCGAAATATTTTTCCCTTTTTATTAGAAATTTTCAGATTGGTTCTTTTATCGAAGGCAGGAGCTCGAATGGAATGGGCAAAAAGGGCCAGGCTGAGAGAAAATGAAAAGAGAGGTTAGCGTTTTAGTTTTTTTGGGGGTATCTAGGCAGGTACATTTTCTCTACAGCTGGCTTTAGGGATAGTCATAGCTTTCAACAACATTAGAATTAGCTTATTTTTCATAGCCCATCTTTGGTTCTAATCATTGATCCCTTCAAAGCGTAAATAGTTACCCTTTAAATGCTATTTTTTTTATTTGTCAGGCTTGGGACTACTTGAGCTGTTGTAGTAGTGACTGCGCTTCTGCCTGATGATCGGCATCAGTACTTTGGGCGAGTTCTGTGAGTAAGGGGCGAGCGAGTTCGGGAAAATCGAATTTGAGGTGAGCGAGTGCCAGGTACCATTTGGCATGATCGGCAAAAAAAGCATCCTGGCTATTAATGATTTCTTGAAAGCGCGTTTGAGCAGCTTCGTAACGACCGAGTTCGAGTTGAGCGATACCAGCGGCTAGACGCAGGGAAGCTTGATCAGGTGTTTCGCTGATGAGTTGTTCGATTTGAGGAAGTGCTTGGGCATACTGACCATCTTTATACAGGGCTTCGATGGCCAATAGCTGTGCTTCGCTGGTATTGGCCCTACTGGCAAAGGAAACGGGATGAGGGGTGTAGTATTGGGCAAACAGCGTAGAGGAGGAGTTCGTATTGGCAGACCAATTCCAATAGGCTAAAATCAGCAAGAGCAGCACGGCAGCTGCGGCGAGTAAAGGCATCAAGCGAAAGCTACCGCCCTTAGCGGGCCTTTGGGGGTTTTCCTCTTGACTAATCACTTCGCGATGAATATTTTTTAGCTGTTCGCGAAGTTGTTGATTACCATAATTTTCTACCCCTCCAAGTAAATCTTTTTCCATTTGCAGGGCTTGCTTCAAATCTGGATTATCGGCCAGGGCTTTTTCAAAGTCATTTTGCTCTTGATCACTAAGCTGTCCTAATAGGTACTGCTCAAGTTGGTCAGACTGGTTTTTCTGTGACATAATTCGTAGTAATTTAGCATTTAACGAAGACTGTCTTTGAGCTGGGGCAAGGACTTTACCATCGAACGCAATTTCTTTAGGCAATTTGACTTTTTGTTTTTAGCCACTTGCTCGCTGGATAATCCCATTTGCTCTGCGATCTCATTCATACGTAAGCGTTTGTAGTAAAAGAGTAGAATAACGCGTTTGCAGTCTTCGCCCATCTTGTCTAATAAATTGGCAATCAAATGCTGTCGTTCATCTTGGAGAAGGACGCTAAAATGGTCTTCCTCCAGAGCGATGACCTCTTGGTCGGCCTTTAGCCCAACGGAACGACCTGCCTTTTTTAGTTTTTTCAGCCACAGATTCCGACAGATAGAAAAGATATAGGTCTTCAGCGCGCAAGTCAGTTCCAGCTTTTCAGTCCTCACCTTATTATACAAGACGATGAGGCTATCCTGAAAGATATCCTCAGCATCCTGCTCGTTACCATTGTTTTGCTGGATGAAGTAGTCGATCATGCGAAAATGCTTCGCATAGAGGAATCGAAACGCCTGATCACTTTGCTGACGACTTCCCTCTCCTAGCATAGCCAGGATGTCATCATCTGTATAATTTTTCATTGCCTTTCTCGTTCGTTAATTGCCAAATGCAGTGAAAGGTAATCGCAATTTAGGGTCTTTTTTATCCAGAACGCAAAAATAGTCGTTCAGCTTATACCTTTTCCTACCAAAAAGCAGCTGATCTCCTATCCCTTTACCTTCTTTTCAAGCCCATAGCAGCTGATCTATGTACGGGGCATAAGTTATTCAAAATTAATGCCCTATGCTTGATAAAAATAGGGCAAATTAAATTTATCTCAAAAAATGAGATTTTTTTCAGTTACCTTCTGCGCCAGGCAGGTATTAACCAACAAATCAAAGAATAAAGCTATTGCGATAATGATTACACGGAGAAAAATACTGACTTATGAAAAAGGCAAAAACTTTCCACCTGCAAAAATTCAACTCATTTCACGAAAAGGCTTATTCATTACCTGATATGGGGAAGCTGTGCATTTTGGGTTGAGAAAAAATGGGAGATACCTTATTTTGAGCCAAAACTACGAAAAACGCTCTACTGCCTCCCGAAAATCCCTTCTCAGGGCCTATTGATCTTCATTGAAAAGATCTAGGTAGACTACTTAAACTGTATCCGAATTTCTATTACAAAATCGATTGTATCGACAACACTATTGTTGTGCGTATATGGAGCCAATTGTGCTCGGTATACACTCAAACTTATTATTCATATTCAAACTTTTTATCATGAGAAGCACAAACCTTCAGCTTACTTTTTTACTATTTTTTGCATTTGGAATGACGCTGGGCTTACAGGCTCAGGATAATGGAAATTCAGGCCCTGGTCCTAATGGCCCAGGTGATCCAGGAGATCATGTCGTCGTTAAAGGCAGTAGCACCAGAGGGTTCACCTCAGAGGATTGTGGAGAATTAAGAAACTCACCAACTGGTGAGGGCGAACTCGTTGATCTAGGCTTGACCATTAGTATCGCCAATTTGGTCACTTTTACTGGGATAGACGGGAGTGAGATATATTCGCTGCCTTTTGGTTGCCCCTCGCTCTATGTAGAGTTGTACAAAGACCAGGCACTAATTGCCTCAGAAGGTCCATTCCGCACTTTTGATTTTTACGAGATGTATAATCCCTATGAAGAGGAAGAGGGTCACGTTCACGATGATTCTGGCCTAGAAACACCAGAGCCATACAGTCCAGACCAACCCAATATTGATCAATTTCTAACGCCACTTTACACTAGAGATGTAGATTTTGAAATCGATGCAAGTTGGTTTTGTGAAGAGGGTACAGGCCCATTCTCTCAAGAACATAATATTACCGTAAGATTGGTTGATGCAAATGGAAATAGTTACCGCAATATTGGGGGGGCTTGCAATACCTCTGAGCTATTTCCTAAAGCCATTTTTGACGATGCAGAAAATGAATACATTCCTTTGACTATTCATATTTGCTGCAGAATTGGTGGTGAAGGTGAGGCAACTGATCAGGGCGGTAAGGATAGAAATGCCAATTGGGGCAATAACATCAAGCTAAACAATGATTCCTTCCAATTTCAGGTAAACCCCAATCCATTTCAAACAGTCATCAATCTAAATGTTGAATCTTCAACGGAGGAAATGGCTGTTCTTCGCTTGTTTGATGCCAAAGGGCAAAAAGTCAGAGAATGGACCTTTGGTGCCCTACAGGCAGGACAGCAATTGTCATTGGATGGAGCTACGCTAGCCAAGGGGCTCTATATTGGCCAATTACAAATTGGCTCCCAGGTAGACAATTTCAAGATTCTTAAACAGTAAGGCACACCAGCTTCAGATAACTTGACCTCTAGCAGGGAGGGTTATCTGAAGCCCCTTATTTGATTTATTCATTACGCAAAAAAATACGACTATGAAAAATGTACAGTTGTTCAAACTGAGTATGGGTGTACTCCTGCTATTATTGACCACGGGCTTATTTGCTCAAGATACGACCGATCCAAATGATTTACTGGACCATGTAGTGGTCAAAGGTAGTAGTACAAAAGGAAAAGGGAACGATCCTTGTATCGAATCCCAACAAGGTTTTTTCGAATTAGAATACGTAGTTACTATTGCGAATTTAGAGGAACATCCTTTCTTTCCAGGTCAGTTTAGGATTCCCCTTGCCTGTCCAGAGCTATTCATGCAGCTTTGGATTAATGGGAACTTGATTGACCAGATTGGACCTTTGACTGATTTTACAGATGATCTAATAGAAGTTTACGAAGCACACTACCACTCTGGTGAAAATCCACTTTATCAGCAAATAATCGCTTTTAATATTCCTATTTCAACGATCTGCACAGAGGAAAATCCTGATGACTACACCGTTGTACAGGAGATTACGACAAAGATGGTTACCATGATTGGTGGGGAGTATGTACCCTATGCCACAACGATTAATGAATACGCTACCGCTTTTCCTTTCAATCCCTTTGAAGGATGCTCTGTTGATTATCTTTTTCCAGAAGATGATTTTAGACATGAATCTACAGAGGATGAAATCGTTGAAACCATTCGTTTCTGCTGTGAAGGTGCTTTGGGAGAGGACCCAGATGCCCCATTTGGAGGAGTAGATCCAGACAATCCATTTGCTCCTGACGATGAGTATGCAGGGGGTAGAAATGCCCTAGAACAAGACAATGTGAATGAATCGCTGATCACGGATATCCAGGTCATGCCCAATCCATTTGATCAGTACTTTAGCTTACAATATGAGTTAAACACCAATACAGAAGTTGTATTCGAACTGATAGACTTACAAGGCCAATTGATCAGACGTATTGAAGATCAACAATCAAAAGGAAGTCAAAACTGGTCGATTGATATGAACGACTTGCCCGCTGGCATCTATATTGGTCATCTTCAAACGGACCATCAAGCCCATACTTTCCGATTGATCAAACAATAATATAAAGCAATTAAAACTTCATTAAAAATTATCAATAACAAACCATGAAAAGAATAAATTTATTCAGCTGGACCCTAGTACTTGGAGTGTTATTTTTTTCAAATGCCATTTCGGTTGCACAGGTATCACCAGAAGAACCCAAAGACCACGTCGTCGTTAAAGGTAGTAGTACCAAAGGGAAAAGCGGTGCCGAAGATTGTATCGATGCTACAGGTAGTTTCGCTTCTATCGAATACCTCGTGACTGTAGCCAATCTAGAAGAAAGCATAGGTACACCTGGACAATTTAACTTACCTGTAGATTGTCCGCCAATGTACTTACAACTATTTATCAATGGAGAATTGATCGATATTGTAGGCTCCATCAATAATTTCACGGATGAACTAATTGAGATTGGACATGTCCACTATGATCTTGCCAATAATCCACTTTATCAAGCAACAGTTACCTTTAATAATATTCCTACTGACGAAATTTGTACAGAAATCAGTGCTGATGATTATGTCAAACTACAAGATATAGAAGTCCGCATGGTAACCTTCCTTGGAGGAGAATATCTCCCTTATGTCGCCACGCTCAATGCTTATGCCAATGATCCTCTCAATCCTTTTGATGGATGTGATGCAGGAACTTTATTTCCAACAAACGATTATAAGTACCATGCAAATAGTGACGTCATTATCGAAGAAGTCTCTTTTTGCTGTAATGGCTTTAATGATGATCCCATTGACCCAGAAATGCCATTTAACCCCATGGGCGGCGACCCTTCTGAAAACAGAAGTCATTCAAATGATACATTTGAATTGATGGCCGATTTACAAGTTTCGCCCAATCCCTGTCATCAGTCCATCAATTTGACTTATGAGCTTGCGACGGAGTCAACAGTCCAATTATCCCTTATGAACCTCAGTGGCCAAAGCGTCCAACATTGGCAGACCCAACAGCCTAAGGGTCCACAAAACTGGACATTAGAAGTCATGGATCTTGCCCCAGGCATCTATTTGGGCCAGTTACAAAGCAAGCAAGGCGTAAAAACTTTTAAGATCATTAAACAATAGTTTTACTACTTTCTTTGTGGCTATTACTACTAACCTTTGTGCCTACCATCGTACAAAGGTTAGTAGCGTAGTTATAGGGATTATTACTTAATTTTACATTGCCATCATTCCACTAAGGCATCATCACAAAAACAGCTATCGTGAAAGCCTATCCAATCCTTTCGACTATACTGCTTGTATTTTCATCACCAGTTATACAAGCCCAATCTCCCCATGAACTCGACGACTCCCAAAGAGACTCCCTTTTCAAAGTGGGACTCGCTCATTTTGAAAAATCTGAAGAGGTGTTCTACGAAAGTCTCGACAGCTGTCTGTACTATACAGAACTATCCATGAATGCCTATAAAGCTGGTCAACACTGGAATAATTATATCGAAACGGTCAATGCCATGATGGCTGTTAATTACTACAAAGGACAATATGCCAAAGCGGAAGAATATGCTTTTTTTGCACTCGAAGAAGCTAAAAAATACCTTCCCAAAGATGCACCAGAATACTATGGCATCTACAACAACATTGGAGTAAGTCTCCAAGAGAAAAACGATTATGTAAAGGCTAATGAATACCTTCAAGAATCGCTGAGCGTAATCAAAGAAAGCAATGGTAAAAAAAATTACCTCGCTACTATTCTGGAAAACATCAGTGATAACTATTTCAGTATGCTCGACTATGAGGAAAGTTATCGCTATCGCAAAATGGCACTGGATGTACTCTTGGATGCAGAAGGAATCAATCCTTTAAATGTTGCTAATGCTTACTATCGTTTGGCCTCTGCTCATTTTCACATGGATGAAATCACGAAAGCGCACCAATTACTCCACAAAAGTCTCAATATAGCAAAAGACAAAAAAGGAGATTTTGCTGCCCGTATCAACATCAATAACTATCAATACCTATCTCAGGTATGGCAAAAATGGGGACGAAGGGACAGTGCCTATTACTACGCCCAACAAATGCTCCAACTCCAACCAACGGCTAAGTCCTACAGAAAAATTTACAGCTATCGCCAATTGGCCGCCATAGACGTAGACAATCAAAATAATAAAAGTGCGATCAACAACTACAATAAAGCCCTCGACACCTACAAAGCGCGTTACCCCTACGAAAAGCATACGCTTAAGGCAATCACGCTATACGATCTCTCTGATGTTTATCAAAAACTTGGCAAGCTGAATAAAGCGCTGGACTACAGCCACCAAGCGGTCCAAGCCAATACACTAGATTTTCAAACCAACGACGTATCCCAAAATCCTGGCCTCTCCTCCTTTCTCTCTGATGCAGATGCCCTGGTCTACATCCACCGCAAAGCTGACCTCTTCCTCCAACTCCACCAACAATCCCCTAATCCCAAAAACCTTCGCTCCGCTCACCAAACCTACCAGCTCTGCGCAGAACTCATCCAACAAATTCGACAAGACTACCTTTCAGAAAGCGCCAAACACGAGCTGGCCCAAAAAGCCCTCGCTGTCTATGAAGGCGCCATCACAGCCTGCCTGGAACTCTATCAAAACGAACAAGATCCAAAATACATCGAACAAGCTTTTGCCTATGCTGAAAGCAATAAAGCCATCCTCCTATTAGAATCTTTGAACGAAACAGCAGCCAGGGGCTTTGGCGGCATCCCTGATAGCTTACAAGCCAAAGAAACGGAAATGAAACTCGAAATCGCTTTCTACGAAAAGCAAATCAAAGAAGAACAGCAATATGAAGAAGAGGTCAATGCCGAAAAAATGAAATCCTGGGAAGCACGGCTTTTTAATCTGCGCCGCGATTACCAGCACCTAATTGATGGATTTGAACGCGATTTTCCCCAATACCACAAACTAAAGTACGATACCCAATTGGCCCAACTCAGCGAAATTCAAAGCACCCTACAAGCTGATGAAATCCTAATCGAATATTTTATTGGAGAAAATAAGCAGTATGTCTTTGCCATTTGGCCAGATAAAGCAGAGGTCTTGCCTTTGCTGACAGCTGATTCCCTGGCACAATATGTAGAGGTCATGCGCCAACAGTTGATCCAGCCGCCCCTTTCAGGAGATCAACTGGCTAATTATCAAGCCTTTACCCAAAATAGCGCTGCTCTTTACCAAGCCCTACTCTACCCTATTCTAAAAGATCAACTGGCCAATATCGGGCGTTTGATCATCATCCCAGACGACTTCCTGGGCTATCTGCCTTTTGAAGCTTTGCTCTCTGAGCCTGCGGCCCAAAAGCCCATTGCCTACTCCCCACGACAGCTACAATACCTATACGAAGATGCCATTTTAGTTTATGATTATTCCGCCACCCTTTGGCTAATACACAAGGAAGATCAACCCTTATCCACCCAGGAATTTGCTCATAATTTCATCGGTTTTGCACCAGCCTTTAAAAAGGCAGGCACATTAGCCACGCGCAATTGTACTAGTGATGAATTGTACAGTCTTCAGTGTAGCGAGGATGAGGTAGGGGCAATTCGCGATATGGTAAGTGGCGATGTCTTACTGAATCAATCAGCGAGTAAGGCCGCCTTTGAAGAATTAGCGCCAAAGGCTCGCATCATTCATTTGGCTACCCATGCTTGTGTGGATGAAGAAGATCCTATGTTGAGCAAAATTTTTCTGACTGATAATTACCTAACCGCTTATGATCTGTCTGGACTCCAATTAGAGGCTGAGCTGGTGGTCTTGAGCGCTTGTAATACGGGATTTGGAAAGTTGGTTCGAGGAGAGGGGGTGATGAGTTTATCGCGCAATTTCTTTAATGCGGGTTGTCCAAGTACCTTGATGAGCCTCTGGTCAGTGGATGACTGTGCGACATCAGAGATGATGATTCGCTTTTACGAGCAATTGGAAAAGGGATTAAACAAAGATCAGGCGATTCGCCAGGCGCGGATGGATTATCTCGACAATACTGACAAATTGCACCAACATCCTTACTACTGGGCCGCCTTTATCCAATTGGGCAATCCCGTCGCCATCGAATTTGGGGGAGGGATGTCTCAGTGGCTATTTTATTTATTGGGCGCTTTGGTGTTGGTCTTGTTGGCTTATTTTGGGCTTCGCCAAAAAGGGCTTTGAGTTGATTGGCATTATGTAGCTTTTGCGCTATCTTGCACTGTTCAAATTGACTTCAAATATGTCCCTAATTAATCAAAGCATTTTATCGATTAGCATTTTACTTTTTTGCCTTAGCTGTAGTCCTCCCAAGAACATTCTCATTTACGAAAACAAATTGGACAGCTATGGCCCTTGCGAACCCAGTATTATCATCAATCCCAAAAATCCCGATAATATCATTGCTGGTTCAGTGCTCAATTTTTACCACTATTCTTTTGATGGTGGCAAAACCTGGACGACAGAACAACTCCAATCCCCACTGGGTGTATATGGCGACCCCTGTGTAGCTGCGGATGCAGATGGCAATGTCTATTACCTCCATTTAGGCGATCCAGAGGGTACTGGCTGGGAAAGCAAGCGCATGTTGGAAAGCATCGTTATCCAACGCTCTGCAGATGGTGGGAAGACTTGGAATGAAGGAAGCGCTATTGGGACCAATCCCCCCAAACAACAAGATAAAGAATGGATTGCCATCAATCCTGCCAATCAACATCTCTATGTCAGTTGGACCCAATTTGATCGCTATGGCGACCGAGACCCCAATTGCAAAACCCATATTCTCTTTTCGCAATCTACTGACCTAGGCGAAAACTGGACCAAGCCCATCATTCTTTCTCAATTCCCTGGCAACTGTATTGACGATGATAATACGGTAGAGGGAGCCGTTCCTGCCGTTGGACCAAATGGAGAGATTTATGTCGCCTGGGGCTATGAGGAAAAACTATTTTTTGATAAAAGTACAGATGGGGGCATTAACTGGCTCCAAGAGGACCTAATCGTCGCCCAACAACCTGGAGGCTGGGATATGGACATCCCTGGTTTGGGCCGATCCAATGGAATGCCAGTCACTGCGGTTGATTTAAGCGATGGGCCACATAGAGGTACGATATATGTTAATTGGGCTGATTTGCGAAATGGGCCAGATAATTGTGATATTTTTCTTGCTTATTCAACAGATGATGGTCAAAACTGGTCTGCTCCCATCAAAGTGAATCAAGACGAGAGCAATCGTCACCAATTTCTCCCTTGGATGTCAGTCGATCCAAGTACGGGTTATATCTACATCGTTTATTATGACCGCAGTCGACACGATGATTTACAAACTGATGTGGTAGTGGCCGTTTCCAAAGATGGAGGTCGTCACTTCAAAAACAGCAGAATCTCTCAAGAATCCTTTGTTCCTCCAGGAAAAGACGTCTTTTTTGGAGATTATAACAATATTTCTGCTTACAATGGTCGAGTCCGCCCTATTTGGACTGTTTATAAAAACGGGTATCTGAGTATCTGGACCGCACTTATCCAGTAATCAGTACATAAGGCCATTGTTTTGCCCAATTGCTTTTTCTATCTTAGCGCCTCCATTTATACTTATTGAGAATATAAATCTTTACTATGAAAGTCAAATTGCTGGTAGCTCTGTTGGTGGTATTGAGTGGTCTTTCGTTATCCGCCCAAAAAGTTGATATTGAACAACTCAAAGGGATGAAAATCCGAAATATCGGTCCAGCTGGGATGAGTGGGCGAGTCACAGCCATTGATGTCAATCTCAGTCAGCCAGATCACATCTACATAGGAACAGCATCTGGTGGCGTTTGGAAATCTGAAAGTGGCGGTATCAGGTGGGAACCCATTTTTGATGAAGCCCCCGTCCAATCTGTTGGTGCCCTCGCCATCAATCAAAGTAATCCCAGCGAAATCTGGGTAGGAACGGGTGAAGGAAATCCGAGAAACTCACACAACAGCGGCCAGGGGATTTTTAAAAGCATAGACGGTGGAAAAACCTGGACAAAAATGGGACTGGAAAATACCCATTTGATCCATCGCATCTATATCCATCGCGACAATCCCAATGTCCTTTATGTGGGTGTCCTTGGCTCAGCCTGGGGCCCTACCCAAAATCGTGGCGTCTATAAAACAACTGACGGCGGAAAAAACTGGAAAAAGGTCTTGTACCTAGGCGATGAGGTGGGAGTAGCAGATATGGTAGTCGATCCTACCAATCCCAATAAAATAATCGTTGCTATGTGGGAATTTGGCCGTAAGCCCTGGTTTTTCAATTCTGGAGGCAAAGGCTCTGGTATCCACATCAGCCATGATGGAGGAGAGAATTGGAAACAAGTGACTACAGATGATGGACTGCCCAAGGGAGACCTGGGTCGCATAGGTCTGGCTATTGCACCTTCCAAGCCCAATATTGTCTATGCCCTGATAGAGGCTAAGAAAAATGCCTTTTACAAATCTACAGACGGCGGAGCCACTTGGAAAAAGGTCAACGAAAAAAATATTGGTAATCGTCCCTTCTATTATGCTGATATCTTTGTCGATCCTCAAAATGAAAATCGAATCTTCAATTTGTATTCACTGGTTTCAAAAAGTGAAGATGGCGGAAAGAATTTTGAAGTCATCCTCAATTGGGGAGGCGCTCGCTCTGTCCATCCTGATCACCACGCCTTTTGGATACATCCCAATGATCCCAGCTATATCATTGAGGGAAATGACGGGGGTTTGAATATTTCAAGAGATGGAGGAGAGAATTGGCGTTTTGTAGAAAATCTTCCGCTTGCTCAATTCTATCACATCAATTATGACATGGATATCCCCTATAATGTCTGTGGAGGAATGCAGGACAATGGCTCTTGGGTGGGACCAAGCCAGGTATGGAAAAGTGGGGGTATTCGAAATAGCGATTGGCGGGAAGTACTTTTTGGAGATGGATTTGATGTGGTGATGCGCAGAGATAACAACCGCTATGGTTGGGCAATGTCTCAAGGAGGAAATTTGAGTTATTTTGATCGCGAAACGGGTAGCAACCAATATGTCAAACCCGTTCATCCTGAAGGTGTCGAACTGCGCTACAACTGGAATGCAGGCTTGGCCCAAAATCCTTTTCACGATTGTGGTATCTACTATGGAAGTCAGTTTGTACATAAAAGCCTGGATTGTGGGCAAAGTTGGGAAATCATTTCCCCAGACCTAACGACTAATGATACCACTAAACAAAAACAAGGAGAAAGTGGTGGACTTACGCTGGATGTAACCAATGCTGAAAATTTCACCAGTATTTTGTGCATTGCCCCCAGTCCAGTAGACGAACAGGTGATTTGGGTGGGTACTGACGATGGTAATCTCCAACTCACAAAAGATGGAGGTGCTAATTGGACCAATCTAGCAGATCGTCTTCCTGGCTGTCCCTCTGGTTCCTGGATTCCTCAGATTGAAGTATCAGCCAAAAATGTGGCGGAAGCCTTTGTCGTTGTCAATAATTATCGCCGAAATGATTATACCCCCTACACCTATCATACAAATGACTATGGCCAAACCTGGCGACGAATTGTCGATGCCAAAAAGGTCGATGGACATGTGCTGTCTATCGTACAGGACCCCGTAGAGCCTCAACTTCTATTTTTGGGAACCGATTTTGGGCTTTACGTCAGTTTTGACAAAGGAGCCACCTGGAATAAATGGACCAATGATTTTCCATCAGTCTCTACAGCCGATCTAAAAATTCATCCTCGCGAGCACGATTTGATCGTTGGCACCTTTGGGCGGGCCGCCTGGATTCTGGATGATATCCGCCCCCTTCGCGCTATCGCTGCAGATCAAAAGGTCATGGAAACTCCTTTCAAAGTCTTCCCCGCTCCAGATGCTTACCTCGCTAGTATGCGCTCTGTCGATGGTGTTCGCTTTATGGCTGATGGTAGCTATGTTGGCGATAATCGCAGCAGAAGCGCCATGATGAGCATTTGGGTGAAAGAGAAGGAAAAGAAAGAAGAGAAGCCAAAAGAAAAGGCCAGCAAACCCAAGAAAAAGAAGAAAGGAGAAAAAGCAGAGGAAAAGAAGGAAGAACAAAAAGGGCCTCAAGCACCCAAAGATCAGAAGGTCAAAGTTCAGGTATTCAATACCCAAGGAGATACCCTGCTTACTTTCCGCAAAAAGCTAAAAGCTGGAATCAACAGAATCTATTGGGGCTTATATCGAAAAGGTGTTCGCTTTCCCTCTCATCGCCCTACCAAACCAGATGCTGATGATCCCTGGGGCCCTTCTGTTCTGCCAGGCACCTATAAAGTACTTATGACTTACGGCGATTACAAAGACTCCTCCATGTTTCGATCGACGCGATGATCCGCTTTGACATTGATCATAGTGGAGTCTTTGTAATCGCCGTAAGTCATAAGTACTTTATAGGTGCCTGGCAGAACAGAAGGGCCCCAGGGATCAT
>JBCBDH010000022.1:0-20975 GCA_038529855.1 Bacteroidota bacterium
GTGCTCATTGTCGGACTGGAGGCAGCGCTCATTGGCGGACTGACCCCGCTTTGGCGGGGAGTCAGTCCGCCAGGGCAGCCCGCAGTTGGATTTGACGAGTATTTTTTGATGAGCGATAAGGATAGAAATAGTAGGTTCATCATTACTTATTTCGATATACCTTTTCCTTCAAATGTCCGTTTAATTCACTGACCTTTTCGCGAATCTTTCCGCTCAAATGTTCTCGCTTGATCAGATCCATAATCTCCTCAGAAGTGTAAGCATTCTTAAAGGTCTCTTTAGAAGGCGTGTGGTATTTATTCGCTCGCAGATAAGCCTTATGAAAAGACAGATCATTCGCAAACTCAAAACCATTGGCGCTTCTATTGCTTCCTTGTACATCATCTGGTCGAAGCCCGTATCCACCATCAAAATACTGTGGTTCTAAAGTTGCATAAAACAGATTATTCAATTCGTTTTGTTCTGCAAATTTATCCTCTACATCAGCAATTAAAACCAAATAGTAATACCCCGTTATATCTGGCATATAATAGGTTCTGTTTTGACTTTGCAGTCCCCAAACCATCTGTGTGAAATTGGCACCTGAGGGAATAGAAACATTAAAAGTACAATTATAAGCGTAGGGACAGTAGTAAGTATTAGGCGCTACTGAAGTATTGAATTCATCATAAAACAAGACCCCATAATCATTGGCATCATAGGCGTTAAAATAAATGTAGTAAAAAGACCAATCTGCATTGGAACTAGCCGTTTGATTCCCAATATTGTAAATATTAAAATCAACAATTCGCTCGGTAAATATGCCACTATTGGAAAAAGAAGAATAATCAGAAAAAATCCAAGGCGCCAAATCTACTCCTGAAACATTGGGGCTGGGATCATCAGGAGGACTTACACTTCCCTCTTCATCTGCTGCAATAAATAAGGGCTTATCTGCATTATTAATACCCGTACAAAACTCCCTAATCATAAAATCGTAATCTACCCATATGTAGCCTCGATCGCCCCAAAACTCACCCCAGGAATTGATTACTTTGAATGCTCCATTAGGCCCCTTGTTATCATCATATCCCGCAATCACCATAGCGTGATAAGCATGTTGGCCAACGTTGTTGTAGGAAGTACTGGAAGAAATGACATTATCGCTGTTCCAGCTCATAAAGTTATCCGCCAGCTTTGCTCCTAAAATGATAGGGACATTATTCGCTAAGTTTTGCTTGATGCTTTGAACACTGGCTTCAATCTTTCTCCAATACTTGATTTTATGCTGACTCGCCTCATTCGTCCAACTGGATTGCAAATTGGATTGAGAGCAATTGCCCAAACGATCATATGGAACAGAACGCATACTGGCCACTCCTCTGTCTTGAAGCACCTCCAGTGCATTGGCAAAATTGGTCCCTCCACAATTGGGCCCTTTTTGATGATCTGGAATAGCCAAAAATAAATCTTTAGGACTAAATTGATTGGAGGAAGCGGCCAAATCAGAAGTTGATAAACCTTGTCTCATCCCACTGATGGCCGTCTTTACATTATAAGCAACCGCCCAGGAAACACAAGTAGCATATTGTCCTTGATTCCCAATGGGAGGAAAATGTGGAACCAAGTCTACACGAGATGGCAAACTCCCCGTACCAAAACCAAAGTTGGTTGATGCGGGTACCTCATCCAAATCATCTTCCCCACTCCAACCAAGAAGATACTCCGTATCATTATTCCCACCAGAATTGGTGTCAGGTTCAATATCTTCGTCTTTATCACAAGCTGGAATAAAGGCGATTCCCATCATGAACAACAGGAAATAGAGGGTAGAATGGATGTTGCTCATTGTTCCTGTTTTTGGGGTTTAAGAAATGGAAGTATCAAGGAATACTTCATTGGGGAAATACTTTTCATGATATCTAATTGTTTAGTTAAAAATTTTGGTTCTCAAAAGTGTATGAGATGAATTTTTAACACGCTCTATTGATGACTCACCATCACTCGATTCGTCCACTGCTGCTCCTGATTCGCTAACTGTATCAGGTAAACCCCATCCACCCAATTTGACACATCAATCTGTAGCTGACCTTGCAAATCTATCGCTGTCCATTGCGCCTGATGAACGATTTGGCCTAGTTGATCATAGATGCGAAGTTGGAGGGGAAGGGCTTTTTCCAATTGGTAATCCAACATCAGGTACTGGTGAGCAGGATTGGGGAAAACGCTTAAGCGATTAAGCTGATCCACTTCTCTGGCATTGACGAGAATGAAAGGCTCAGAACGATTGGTGCAGCCATTGGCATCCGTAACTTCGACATAGTAGATGCCTAAGTCATTGGGTTCATACAAACTGGTATTGGCACCAGGGATGGGATTCAGGTCTTCATCCAGCCATTGGTAGCCAAAGCCAGGGAGAGCAGCCGTAGTTAGAATGCCCCCTGCTATGGCGTTGATTTCGGGTTGAGCAGGTAGGGATAGGACCTCTATGGTCCATTCCAGGGTGGCTTCGCAATTGTTGGCTCCTATACCCGTGAGGGTATAAGTCGTCGTTGTGCTAGGACTGGCTTCGACAATGGAACCCATTGTGGTATTGAGTCCAGTGGCGGGACTCCAGGTATAGCTTGTGGCACCGCTGGCATCCAGTAGGACGGGCTCGCCCATACAGGTAAACATATCTCCTAAAATATTAAGCTGAGGAGCAGGATCGACGATGACGGTTACCTGATCGCTAGCACTGCAGTTGTTGTTGTCAGTACCTGTGACCGTGTAGGTGGTCGTGGTCGTTGGATTGGCCGTGACGACTGCGCCAGTGGGTTGATCTAATCCAATGACGGGGTCCCAAAGATAGGTATTGGCACCGCTGGCTACGAGTAGGACCTCTCCTCCTTCGCAGATGGTTTCATCTTCAGAAACCAGGACATTGGGTTGGGGATTGACGGTGATAACGATGGTTTGTTCGTCAAAACAATCGCTACAGTTTCCTCCCAGATGGCCCTTTACGGTATAAATAGTCGTCGTTGGCGGATTGGCGATGACGACTGCTCCCGTACTGCTGCTTAGGCCAATGGCGGGTTCCCAGCAGTAGCTGTTGGCGCCAGAGGCGCTGAGCGTAGCTTGTTCCCCCTGGCAAATGGTGGTATTGCCTGAGGTGGTGACACTTGGGGCTGCAACGACAGTGACGGGAATTTCTAGGGAACTTTCACAATTATTCGCATCCTGGCAAATCACGGTATAGGTCGTTGAACTGCTTGGAGAAGCAGTGACGAGTGGGCCATTGATGGTATTTAGTCCAGTAGCGGGAGACCAAGTGTAGTTAATGCAGTTGGGGATACCGCTAACTTGCAAAGGTGTTGATCCTCCCGTACAAATTGAAGTTGCCCCTGTAAAGCTCAATTGGGGAAGTGGATTGGTCGTTACATTAACGGGATTAGCGGCAGCGGTACACAGATTACTATTGGTGACAGTGAGGCCGTAAAGCCCTGGCTGGCTGACTTCTATGCTTTGGCTTTGAGCACCATTGCTCCATTGATAGGCGATAAAACCAGCGGGAGCATCAAGCACCACACTATTACCAGAGCAGATGTTGGTGGCGCTTTGTGGGATAATAGCGACCCCTGCTGGCGCTGCGCTAATGGCGATATCAAAGGTATTATTATTACTCACTGTAGCAGGGCTAGAGCTGAGCAGGCGAATGCGATAGCCAAAACCCGTGATGGCATTAGGGGGAATGGTAATGGGGATAATACCACCGCTTAGTGCAGAAACGGAACCGATGGTTGTAGCATTTGCAAAATTGCCATTGGCATCAGATAATTGTACGCTAAAGACATTGCCAGGAGAGAACTGGCCATTGGTTTCGTAGGATAGGTTAAAAGTGGTTCCGCCGCAGATAGGGCTGGGAACGACAGAGGTGAGGCGGATGGAAAGGTCGAGTAGTTTGGCGACAAAGCCGTCCATGCCTCCCCCACTAGTTATAGATTGTGCGAAGGTAACTGTATTGCTGTAAGCTCCTACTACCACTACCCCATCAAAACGGTCAACAACAACTTCTCTTGCAAAATCCCGATTAATACCTCCCCATCCGCGATACCATAGTACCTCGCCAAAAGTATTGTATTTGATCATGTAAGCATCAAACTCCCCATTGCTTTGAATGGTATTTCCAGAAAACTGGCATGTCCCAGTATAGGAGCCTGTGTAGAAAATTTCACCATCCTTATTGATACTTATACCTTCTGCAAAGTCCAGATCATCACTTCCTCCATTCCGCACCCACTGAACCGTACCTTCGCTATTGTACTTAGCTACAAAAAAATCATTGGTCCCATTGGCTTGTACAGTGATCGGACCAAAAGTAGCTCCATCGGAACATTGGCCAGTGATAAAGACATTACCAGCAGCATCCACTTCAACGTCATTACTGAAATCATCTCCTCCTCCTCCAGCAGTTCGTATCCATTGTAAATTCAGACTAGCATCATATTTTCCGAGTAAAATTTCACTCTCAATACCATTAATGATAAGACCCGATGATTCTAATTGTGCTTGTGTATTAAAATAGCCGCTGATATAGATATTGTTATTATTATCTATGGATATTCCTGTACCTTGTTCTCTTGTATTTAGTGCAAATATTCGTTCACCATTGATATAGTTGAATTCACTGTCATATCTGTATAAAGCCAGATCTAAATCTACAAATGGAGAAACGGAGAAAATATGCCATGCAATTACATAGATATTTCCATTGCTACCTACGACAATATCCTTAGCACATTCATTAAGAGGAAATTGGTCAAATCGAGCAAATTGTAAAACACCGCTAGGATTGTATTTAGCACAGAAAACATTGCTTAGAAAACCAAAGCCTGCAGTCAATGTAACATCGTTTCCTGCGATATCAAAAAAAGTAGCCTGACCGGTAATATAACCTGTCACATAGACATTACCCTGTGCATCGACAGCTAAACCATATCCCCTATCATCATTAGGCCCTCCAATATGTCTGACCCATTGAAATTGGCCATTGATATTAAATTTGGCGACGAAAATGTCAGTCAAGCCTTGATTAGCCTGATCAGAAGTTCCTATCTTTAAAATACCTTCATAGCTACCAACTACATAGACATTACCTGCAGCATCCACTTCAACATCACTTACTTCGTCAATCCCAGATTGATTTTGAGAACCAGTTGACACCTGCCAGAGCCAATTTTGAGCCTGAATAGTAGCGCCACAGAAAAATAAACAAATAAAAAAGGTAATAGTATTGAGGGTTTTCACTGGAATTGGTTTTTTGCAATTAGAAAATTGGCGATACTTGTAAGCGTATGCCTATTAATGTACACCGTATGAAAAATTGGAACTGCTGGTCGAATCGAATTTTGAAGTTGCTAACTAAGATCAGAAAGCTTTCGATGGCAATTTGGGAAAAAAATGCCCTAAAAAAATCTAACTTTTGATTTATTGCTTCCAAATATAATCAGCTAAACCACTGATTTTAAATAACTTAGCTCTAGGAAAAAATTAAGCGAAAAGCATCCAAAAAACAGACATTTATGAAAAGGCTGGAAGAAAAGTGGATCCATATCGTCCAACAACAACAGCGCACGCGAAGAAAGGAAGAGAACGCTCCGCTGCGTCGTCAGCTTCAAAATATTCGATTACTCGCTGAATCCACTGACGATTTTTTGGTGCTGAGCAAACTCAATATTTACTGCACCCTCTTAAGTTATGAACATTTCCACCATCCCAACCAATTAGTATATCGCGCCAGCGAAGTTCGCCTAATTGAAGCCATCCTCCCCTTGGCAGAAGAGTTGTCTACACAGCATCCAATCATCGCCATCTACAATCATATTCGCCACCTATTCGAGCAGCTTCCCCAAGTCGACCAAAACGCAGACGAACGCTATCAGCAAGTTCGCCAACTGGTAGCGGCAGAAATTGATTATTTACATCCCAAAGAGGGCATGGAGCTCTATTCCTTTCTAAGTAATTACTGCATCTATCGCATGAATACAGGAGCACCCCACTATCGCAAGGAGCTGTTTTTGGTCAATAATGCCCTCATCAATTTACGTTATGGCCCAAGGGGTAAAAAGCTCGATCCTTTGGAAGCCAAAATCTTTCGTAATATGGTCGTGGTCGCCCTAAAACTGGAAGAAGACGAACTGTTTCAAAAGCTACATACAGAACGCCTCCAAACCTCCAAAGCCCAAAAGGGTTTCCAAAACCGCTTTGAATGGACCGAACAATTTATCGAAGCCTATGCCGCTAAGCTTCCCGCCAAACAGCGAAAGGCTTATCAGGCCTATTGCAAAGGACTCCTGCTTTTTTATCAGGGAAAATTTGGCGCCGCCCATCGTGCCCTTCACCAAAAACTACCTCGACTTCACCAAGCCTTTTTCAACCTAGACATCAAAATCCTTCACCTAAAGGTCCTCTTCGAACTCTATCTCAAATCGCCTATGGTGCTCGATACGGATCAGATTGACATCAAACACATTTTGGAAGCCTATAGGGGTTTGATACGAGACGAAAAACAACGCAAAAAACAACTCGCTTATCAACTGGAACACTACGCCCAATTCGAACCCCTACTTCGAAGCCTCTATCAGTTTGCTTATCGCTATCACAAAAAATACAATACCCGAGACGAAGCGTTCCGACGCAGCAAAGAAGCGCTACGCCGGAACCTCCAATCAGCTCCTTTTACCTATAAAAACTGGATGCTGGAAAAGCTGGAAGCGATTGGATAAAGGCTTCCTCCAGTCTACAGGCGGAGAAGCTTCACTTATTGAACAAGTACCTTGGTACATTCTCGAATACCCGTTGAATCGGATATACAAAGAAGGTATAGCCCGCGGGCTAATCGGTCCTTGAACAATGAATACATACATCTTTCTCCTTCACAGTAATTGGGCTGGATGGCGACCTGCTGATACAAATGGCCTTTGAAATCGTACAAGCGAAGTTCGTAATCCTTTCCCAATGTCTTGGTCCAAGTGATCTGCCAATGATCGATTAAGGTCCTAGTTTGCAGTTGCAAGAATGAGCGATTTTTGCTTATCTTGTTCTCATCTTGTAGCTTCAAGACCGAATCCTGACGGTTGGCTGCAGGATCTTTCAATTCGATTTTGAACTCGGCGGCATACTCGTCGTCCGATAAGCCAAACACCCATATCGTATCGTGGGGAGCAATGGTCGTATCGCCCTGGCTTATTTCCAATACATTATCCTGAATGATAATGAATTCGAAAGGGGTTGCATTCGGACCAAGATTAACAATTTCAAAAAATACGGTGTCCTGTTCTAAACTATCTGTAGTGCTGAGTTGACTCACCTGGCACCAACTTGTCGTGAAGTAACAGGAAAATAAAGTCATCATAAGCACGAAATGCTTTGCTTTAAATGGTTTTTTAAACATGATCAATAAGTTTTTAATTGGGTGGAAAGTCCTTTCCAGAAAATCAGGTCGCGCTACCTTGATGTCGACAACAAAAGTGGAGGTAAAAAGCAGAGAAAGGGTTGCAAAATGGGTACAACTGGCCTTGCAACAGAATTGCAACACTTTTGTAAACAACTGATTATGAGCCATATCCAACAATATTGGGAGGAAGTGACCAAAGACTTCTGCCAACAAAGAGGCGTGTCAGCACTCAATGAGCTCAAGCGAAGGGACATCAAACTTTTCCTTTTTCAGATGAAGGAAAAGCTGGAATTCATCTGTAAAAAATCAGAGAAAAAGGCGCTGCTTTGTGGCTTAAAGAAGGTACAACATGTGGGCTTTGTCTATGATCAGTTAGAAGTGAGGTACCATACCTTTCGACGCATCTTTCTGACTAAAGAAACCGCCAATAGTAGCGCTGCCACCCAAGAGCGATTTGCCATCTACCTGGGCTATGAGTCCATGGCTGATTATTTGGAAAAAAAGGGGATTATCCAGTCGATCCCATCTGTTGAGCAGCAACAAACAAAACAAACACCCCAAATAAAAGCCACACGGCCCCATAACTCTTCTAAAAAGGCCATACTTTTTGGTCTACTCCTGGTTTTACTAAGTATACTCACTTGCTTCGTCATTTACGAGTATGGATCAAAAAGGTCCCTAGAAAAAGCTTCCAATACGATAGCCCAACCGTCAACTGCTGATTCAATCAGTAAGCGAGATACCCAAAAACAAACTATTGTAGAAAAGGAAAAGCCTTCTGTCAAGACAGCCCCTAAGATCAACTACCAAACCATAAAAGCCTTTGTCTTGGATGATCAAACAGGAGTCCCCCTTAGCCATGTAAAAATCTCCACCCCCAATCAAAAAACGCAGACGGATGCTAATGGCTTCTTCCAACTTCGACTACCTACAGAAGAGTTGGAAAGTCAAAGAATTAAATTTGAAAAAACGGGTTACCAAACCAAAGAACCCTATCTCAATGCAAGTACCCCTAATAAAAATATTAAACTGAAAAGAAATGAAAAATAAACATTATCTATTCCTACTGCTGATGGTCCTGACGGTCAGCCTACAGGCCCAAGGCGAATCGGTCAGCATCAAAATACAAGATAGCGAAGGCCAAGCCATCTCCAATGCTATGGTAGAAATTGTGGAAACCGATTTTGGCAGCTTAAGCACCACAGAAGAAGGACTGGTCAAATTTGTCAAAGTCCCCAGAGGAAAAATTCATATACAGGTCACCCATCCTGACTATGTAAGGGAATATGTGGAGCAAAATGTATCTGGCATCAAAGCTGATGACAAATACACCATCACCCTAATCAAAAAACCAGCCCTCAATGAAGTACTCATTTTTGGAGAAGTCATTGACGATCAGGGGCGAGAGGTCAGGGGAGCTAAAATAGAAATCAAAATTGGTGATCAAATTAAAATCAGTATTTCTGATTCTTCAGGTAATTATCACATCCATATGCTGGAAGGCGAATTGAAAGGAGCCAAAATCCGCTTTGAGGTCAAATTTGGCGAATGTCAAAAATACAATTCCGAAGGGGTGCTGCCCAGGTTCAATTATCTGGAAAAGAACATCCAACTCCTCTGCACTGATGGCCCTGGGATGAATCTTATCCTCAACGAACTGACCGATAATCTTTCCAAACTCTCTGCTATGATTGCTGGCATAGAACTCAACCGCCCCATCGCCCTACAAAATCACCTACCCAAACGCCCAGGAGAATTGGAGGAAGATTTTCAACAAAGAGCCCGACAACACCACCTGGAATACAAAAACCAAATCGCCGATCATCTCACCAATTTCAGTATCACTGATGAAGCTTTTAAAGCCCATCAACTCCGCATTAAGGATGAGCAAAAACTCTACTTTCTCAAAGAAAGCTATCGCCAACAGGCCCAAGCCACAGACTTCGTCAAAAGCTTTATCGATCAGATCAATCACATCCTGTCTTTACAAAAAAATGATTTGCCCACTACCCAGTCCATCACCTTTGAATACCAGACCAAAATCATTGACGCCAAAATCGCGCTGCTAGATGCCGCTGCTTACCAAGCCCTATTGACGGATGAGTTGGGATTAGAATTGCTACAATTCCAATTGCAATTCCTAAAGATAAATATCCCCAAAAGCGACAATGAAGCCGTCTACCAATCCCTCAAAAACCACATCGCCCAACTGGCCCAAGAGAAATTACAAATCATGGAAGGCCACTATCAAATCACAGGCAGCCAACAAGAGACCAAAGACTGTGAGCGCATCCTTCGCGATCCCCACCTCATCTACATTCGCCGTTCCCTAGGCTGGTCAGATACCCTGACGCTAAGGGATTGTCAGATGATTCAAAACAACATCATTGATTCCAGCATCGTCCAAGCTGATCAACTGCTGCTAAAGGCCATGGAGTCTTATGTGATCGCCGATGGCTCCGCTACCGCCTATTACTACAATAAAATCCTTTCGCTGGATACCATCAAACCCCTACTCCGCAATTATGCGCGATTATCACTCAAGCGACTCGACCAGCCAGAGATTTTTGGAGGCAGTCTGGGCATGTACGTCCTCTCCATTACCAAAGGGGTGGGCTTTGACCGAGCGGGGATCAAGGAAGGCGATGTGATTTATAAAATCAATGGGGCGATCGTGAAGGAGCCAACGGATATTAGCCAAGCCCTAATGCAGAGCAATGGGGAAGATAGCCTGGTGGAGTACTATCGCAAAGGCCAACGCAAACGTGCGATCATCAAAAAAAGCCAGCAGGCGGGGGCAGCGGTTAGTCCTTTGATTTCCTTTTTCTGGACCCAGCTTTAGCTTCAGCTACCCGACTTTTCTATAGGCCAGGAATGGAAAAGTCGGGTTTATCCTAGGAGAATTAGGGATTCTTTGCTAATTTCACTCTCTTTAATTGCCTACCTATTTCTAAAAGAGTCCTCTAAACTGAATAACACCTTATGAGCGCCTGCACCATAAGCGAATAAAGCTGTATTCGCCTTTTTTATCCGTAAATAGAACAGGCATGAGAAACAAACTAAGCAATAACATTTATCCTATTTGGACCTCCCTCATCGGGATATTCCTCTTGGGAATTGCCCCTTTCTTGGGTGCACAAGACGCCGATTTAGAACTACGACTCGCCGCGGAGCGCCCCACCTTTGTCCTTTTCAATTTTGTCAGCTATACCCTGGAGGTCCACAATAAAGGCCCTGAACCTGCTGGAGATATCGAAGTTCAATTCACCATTCCAGAAGGACTGACTTTTTCAGAAAGCAATGAAAGTCCTGGCACCAGCTATTTCCCTTGGGATAATCTGTGGGTCATTGATAAACTAGAGGCTGGAGAAACGGTAGGTTTAGAAGTCCGCTGTTTTGTGCTCAATGATGAAGGACCCATTTTTGCTTTTACGCAAATCCAAAGCGCCGCTGCAGATGATCCTGATTCAGAACCAGGGAATAATACCAGTGAATTGGCTACTGAGGATGATGAGGCCGCCTTATTGCTTTTTCCGCTGGGGACCAATGGCAATGACGGTACGGTTCTTTTAGAGCAGTTTCCAGAAAATCGCCACTTTGTCGTGCGAGATTTGACGAGCAATACTGGGCGAATTCAGCTAAAAGGAATTGCGGAAGCCAGTTCGGAATTTGAGCGAATCAAAGCTCGAATTTTTAGGGAGAACTTATTGATAGAAGAGCGATTTTGGGAGCTGAATTACAATAATGATCAAGCGGCTTTTGACTTTTTGGTCGATATCCCTGCGGAACTGGCCAATTATCGCATTGATTTATTTGGTCAGCGAAAACAGCTTGATGTTTTATTGGAAAGTGCGGATGAATTGGTCGCTGGGGATGTCTTTTTGATAAATGGGCAGTCCAATGCCATCGCCAATGGCGCGGCCATGCCACAGGATCGCAGCCCATTTATTCGCTCTTATACTGATACTTATGGTTGGGATTACATCAATTTTTCTTTTCCAGGACAATGGGGTGGAAGGATAATGAAAGCCCTAGTTGACGAGCAGCAAATTCCAGTCGCTTTGTTTAATCAGGCGGAAGGCGGTGTGGCAATCGACTTTTTTGTGAAGGATGATAATGATCCCTATTCAGGGAATTATGGGGCCTTGCTCAAGCGCATGGAAGACGCGGGGATTGAGCGAGCGGTGAGAGCGGCCTTTTGGTTTCAGGGGGAGACTGATGGTTGGGGCTCCCCACCAGAGGAGTACAAGGCTGCTTTTGAGCAAATATTGGAAGACTGGCAGGCAGACTATCAGATTTCTAATGCCTATTTATACCAAATACGCTTTGGTTCCTGTCTGCATCCTTTTCCCTACATCATGGAAGCCCAAAGGCAATTGGCGATTGAAAACGATGTCCTACAAATTATGTCAACGACCAATGCCGCACACGACAGTTGTCACTTTGATTATGTAGATGGCTATGAGGAATTGGGCAATCGCATGTATCATTTGATGCGAAAGGACCTTTATGGTGGCCTTGATGAAAATGTTCAAGCACCAGATGTCGAGCAAATCTATCTTTCTTCTCCCAAAGAGATCACCATTGAGTTAAAAAATGTTATTGGCGATTTACAGGTCATTGGAACCCCCTGGTCAGAGTTTGTATTGGAGGGCAGTACCGCCATAGTAGTGGATGGAGAAGTCAGTGGTCCTTTTATTCGTTTACAATTGTCAGCGCCTGTGAGTACTTTGGAAGGGCTAAGCTATTTATCCCACGTTGGTCGAGCAGCAGATTGGATCGTTAACGAAAAAGGGGTAGGGATGCTAACCTTTCACGATGTGCCCCTTTGTGATAACTGTGGCATCGACTATCCAGACTTAGAACTCCGTATGAGCAGCACACACATGGAATTTGAAGCCCTGCAATATTTTAAAACTACGCTCCGCGTCATCAATAAGGGAACGGCTGCTGCGGAAGGCATCCATGTCCAACAAGCCCTCCCTCCTACCGTCGCTTATAATGGCCATGAAAGCAGTCAGGGTAATTATGGCTATCTTTCTGGCATATGGAAATTGGGCACCCTAGCGCCCAATGAGGAAGCAGTCCTCTATGTTTCTATGCTGGCCATGAGTGAGGAGGAAGTCTTACAACACTTTGCCCAAGTCCTTCGAGCCAATCAAGACGATTTGGACTCCACCCCTGGCAATGCCTTTAATCAAATTGCAACAGAAGACGACGAAGTGCTCCTAACCATGCAGCCTATACAAGAGGAAAAAGTAGATTTGGCCCTTAGTATGGAAAGCGAACAGTCTGAATATCGCCTTTTTGATTACGTGACTTTTAATTTGACCTTGACCAATGAAGGAGACAAAAGTGCCAGTGATATCATCGTGAGTTTTCCCTTTCCTACAGATATGGCATTTGCAGATGCGCTTACGGAGCGAGGAGCCTACAATTCCTGGAATCAGACCTGGCAAGTGGAGACATTGGAAGCGGGAGCAAGTATACGGATGCAGTTGACGCTCTTTAGTTTGAGTGAAGAGGAACCCAAGACGGCCTTTGCCCAAATTCTTTCCCAAAAGGAAGAAGACCTCGACTCTACACCTGGCAACGACGATGATCAAACTGCCGATGAGGATGATGAAGCGGCCTGGACCATTTATCCGCAAAGTAGGGCCAATGGTGGCTGGCGATTGCCTGAGCGAACTAGCTTACATCGCCCATTTTTGATTCATCAGCTCTACCCTATTCCCGCTGTAGATCAAATCCATCTACTGCTAGAAAGTGCGGAGGCAGGACCAATGCAATTGGGGATTTACAATAGCCAGGGGCAGCTGGTGTGGCAGGAGCGCCTACAGGCCAAGCGCGGGCTTCAGCAATGGCAAATCGACATTGGGCAGCTGCCCTCAGGGACCTATTTTATCCACCTCCCCCAGGGTAGTCAGAAGAACCTCCCAGTGAAATTCATCAAACAGCAATTGTAAAATAATTGGTCTTTAAGCAGGCTATCCTCTTGGGAGATGGTACCTTTGTATGGAACAATCACCAACTCTAAGCATCATGCGTTACTTATTTGCTGTCTTAGCGATCAGTACGATCTTCTTCGCCTGTAATCAAGATGGCCGCCCTGATCAACTGCCCTATCGCAAAAAAGCCCAAAAGGTCGATAGCCTTCGACTCGATTCGCTCACTTACGTTCGCGCCTCTGGCCCCTGCGAACCCGCCTGTGCCAAGGTCAATTTTGCTTATTTCAAAGCCAGTGGCGGTGCTCCAGGTATCAGCGATTCCATCAATAATCACATGGATCGACTGCTTGTCGATCTGCTGCGCTTTGGGAGTGATACCATTCGACCCAGTCTGGAAGAAGCGACTCAGACCTTTTTCGATGATTTTAATAAGGAACAAGAAGAAGTAGGCCGAGATATTGGCTGGGAAACAGAATTGAATAGCTCCATCAAGTTCCAAAATGAAAAGCTCTTGGTGCTTGAACTGGTCAACTACAACTACCTGGGAGGTGTCCATCCCAATACCCAAACCCAATTGCTCAATTTTGATCTCCAAAATGCCAAGCTATTGGGCCTGAGCGATCTAACTGAGCGCCCAGAGGATTTGCTGCCCATTGTTGAAGCCTATTTTCGCAAAGAGGCGAGGGCGAAGGCCGGAGCGGATATCGACATTGAAGACGTGATTTTTAAGGAGCGATTGACTTTGCCACAGAACGTGGGCATTCAAAAAGAGGGCCTGTATTTTTTCTACAATCCCTATGAAGTAGCGGCCTATGCCTTTGGACCAACAGACTTTGTGATCCCCTATTCGGAATTGGATAGCTTGGTGGAACTCCGTGGCCTATTGGAGGCTAGTCATTAAATCAGAAGCGATCTTTGGCCATCTTAGGCGATTTTTGTATTATCGTCACTGAAGAACCATAAAAACAAACCACCTGTATGCGTCAATTGATTTACCTGATCACGCTCTATTTTTTTTGCTCCCCGTCGCTTTTTGGCCAAAAGTTGCCTACAACCAATGTCTATCTTTTCGATATGAAGGCGCTGACGGATAGTACTTATGCCTTTACGCAGCCCCGTTTTCTGACGGGTTTTAATGCCGATGGCTATAATAATCAGCCTTTCTTTATGAGTGAGAATGAGTTGTACCTCACCGTCCAATTGGCTTCTGACACCACACAAACCGATATTTTTTCGCTCAATATCAAGGACAATGTCTTGACGCGGGTGACCCAAACGGCAGAAAGCGAGTTTTCCCCCTCCCTTATGCCTTTCACCAGTGATGAAGGACAAAAAAACTATCGCTTTACCTGTGTCCGCATCGAGCAGGATGGCTTTAATACCCAAAGACTTTGGTCTTTTCCCGTCAATCGTTCAACCAAAGGAGAGCCCGTCTTTCGCACCATAAAGGGCGTGGGTTATTACCAGTGGATCGATTCTAGAAAAGCGGCCCTATTTATTGTGGGTTCGCCTCATCAATTGATCATTGCGGATACACGTACGGAAAGTGGGACGACAGCAGCTCGCCAGATTGGCCGTTGTATCCAAAAAATGCCCAAGGGAGATTTGGCCTACATAGATAAAAGCCGAGAAGGCAGTTGGTTATTGAATCGACTAAATACCCGCTTTTTCCGTTCGGAATTGATTACGGCGACACTACCGGAGAGTGAAGACTTTGCCCTGCTTTCCGATGGGACTTTTATCATGGGCAATGGCGCTAAATTGTACAAGTTTCATCCTGAGCGCGATACGACCTGGGTAGAGATTGGCGATTTTAGTTATTATGGTATTCAAAAAATTTCTCGCTTGGCAGTAACAGATGGGAAAATTGCATTTGTCGTACAATGAGGAACAAACAATGGTTATTGATTGGTTTTTTGGGTCTATTCATGGGACTTTATCTGCCTCCCTTGCAGGCTCAAAATAAACGCGAATATAAAAAGCGCGTCTGTGAACATCGAGAGGAGTACAAGCGCGATTTTTTAAAAGACGAGCGCTCTCCTTTTTACAACAAAGAGGATCAACTCAAAGCGCTCCGCTTTTTCAAACCCAATCGGGATTGGCGCATCACCTGCCGATTTGAGCTTACGCCCAATGAAAAGCCTTTTGAATTGCCGACCTACAGCGGGATTACCAAACCCTACATCAAATATGGTCTGCTTCATTTTGAAATAGATGGTCAGTCCCACAGCCTGGCCGTTTATCGCAATATGAGAATGGTCAATTTACCTGGCTTTAATACCTATCTCTTTCTCCCCTTTAAGGACTTCACCAATGGCGAAAGCACCTATGGCGGCGGTCGCTATATCGACCTTAAAACGACGGATATCAAAGACGGACAAGTGGTCATTGATTTCAATAAATGCTACAATCCCTGGTGTGCCTATAGCGATGGCTATAATTGCCCTATTCCACCACAGGAGAACCATTTAGCAATAGAGGTAAAGGCTGGGGAGAAGGTGTATAAGAAGTAAGAAGGGAGATCAAACCGAATCTGCAAATTCAATATACCATCCAAAACGCTCCTGAATAATCTTTTCTTTTTCCGATTGAATGTAGTCCAGAAAAGCTTTAGCGACTGGTGATAGCTTCTTTTTCCTTAGCCAGACCAAGCGCCAATAAGTGGTGATGGGTAGGCCCTTAGAGGGGATGATGTGCAATTGTTCGTTGAGCAGTTCATTTTTGATGCCGATGAGTGGGATGATGGAATAGCCCAAGCCAGCGATGACAGCTTGCTTAACCGCCTCATTGGAGGTTAGTTCAATACTTTTGCGAATGGCGCGATTGCTGAAGTATTTGTCCATAGCTCCTCGGGTGGCAGAGCCTTCTTCACGATATATTTGGGGTAGATTTTTCTGGATATTTGGGCTATTGCCCACTAGGTATAATTTGTTTTCCAATAAGAGTTCTTCACAGACGTCCATCTTTTTAGGCAGTACGGAAACCAGGACAAAGTCAATGGTATTTTCCTGTAGATTTCTGATGACAAGCGATTTGTTAGATACATCCAAATTTAGGTCGATACCAGGGTATTTGTGCATAAAAGAATCGAGGAAATAGGGGATGACATATTTGCCGGTGGAAGCGGAGGAGATTCGTAATTTACCAGCCAGTAAACCGCTGTAATCCTTGGTTTTATACTTGATGGTGTCGGCTTCTTTGATCACATTTTCTGCTATCTCTGCTATAGATTTTCCAAAATCGGTAATGTATAACTTTTTACCAATCACCTCTGTCAGTGGTACATCAAATTGCAATTGAAAGTTTTTCAGCTGAATCGAAAGTGCGGGTTGGGTCAGGTGCATTTCCTCAGCAGCCTTGGTAATACTTTGCTGCCGAACCACCTCTAAAAAAATCCGTAACTGGTGTAAAGTATAGTTCATAGAAGCAACATTTATAAGGTATTTAAAGATCAATTTGTTCAATCAATGAGCAAAAATAATCCATAATATTTATTTATGTATTACATAATAATTATAAATTTTCATTTATGGAAATTAGCTGTCATCTTTGTGTCAACAAAATGAACAACAATGGCGAAGGATTGGAATAAGCTTCTACATAAGGTTAACACAAAGCGAAGTATTCTATCCAAATCGAAAGCCCCCTATGCCTGGCAACAAAGTAAGACCAATATAAAGCATTGGATCACCATCATCAGTATTGTTCTTTTGCTTGGTTCATGGAGCGGACTTAGTCTATTGGATAATAGTCTTTTTCTAAATGAGGTGCTAATAAGTTCTGCGATCGTATCCGAGCTGATATTTTTCCGAGCTGTTGATGAGCAACAGAGAACCCCTAATCACCAATTATTATAAATGTTTTTCCTTCACAAAAATTAGTACTATGGTTTCAACAGATGTAATACAGGAGGTAAAGATTCTAAATGGAACTTATCCTCCCTCAGAGGCAAGACAGTTGATTTGTAGTGTCATTGACAATCAAATCAATTTTTACAAGCTACAGCATTTATCCCATTGGGAGAGAAATCACGAGACTGGTAGAGATTTTCTCAATCAGAAAGTGGCAGAGTTAACCGATAAGAGATGCGAGCTGATGGAGATCATTAAGCAAGCTCGTCAGGAAGGCCGCCAGATTACTTTTGGTGGTTGCATAGAATTGACGATTGAAGATTAGGTGCTTTTAAAATAGCGATTCACTTCTTTGATTTAAATCGTGAAATCTCTTAGCATAATCACTAACTATCCTATAGTATCCTAAATGTCCTTTTGAAGTGCAAGTTTTAATTTAATAGCTTGTACTTCAATTTCATCTTCAAAATAAATTCTATGAGTACGAGTGTTGTATTTCAAAAAAAAGAAAGCACAAACACCCAACAAGCCATAAAGGTAGCCGTAGCTCAAGGCGATGGTATTGGTCCAGAAATAATGGATGCCACTTTGCGCATTCTCAAAAAGGCTGGTGCCCAAATTGAGCCTGAATTCATCGACCTTGGAGAGAAAGTCTATCTTTCGGGTAATACTGCGGGGATCGACCAACGCGCTTGGGAAGTCATTAAGCGCAATAAGGTAATTCTCAAGGCGCCCATCACGACGCCACAAGGTAAAGGCTATAAAAGTCTTAATGTAACCCTGCGTAAATCATTGGGTTTGTTTTCCAATGTCCGCCCAGTATCTTCTCTTGATCCATTTATCGCTACTGGACATCCTGAAATGGATGTAGTCATCGTTCGCGAGAATGAAGAAGACCTTTATGCAGGCATTGAGCATCAACAAACACAGGATGTCGTACAATGTCTAAAATTAATTACTCGCCCCGGTTGTGAAAAGATTGTTCGTTATGCTTTTGAATACGCCAGAGCCTATGGGCGTAAGAAGGTAACCTGTATGGTTAAGGACAACATTATGAAGTTGACCGATGGTCTTTTCCACAAAGTCTTTGATGAAATTGCTCTAGAATACCCTGAAATTAAAAATGAAACCCAAATCATCGACATAGGAGCGGCTAGATTAGCCGCTCACCCGGAGCGTTACGATGTAGTAGTCACCTCAAATTTGTATGGTGATATTATTTCCGATATCGCAGCAGAGATCGCGGGCTCAGTAGGCTTGGCTGGTTCGGCGAATATCGGTAAGGAAATGGCCATGTTTGAGGCCATCCACGGTTCTGCGCCAGATATTGCTGGACTTGGCATTGCCAATCCCTCAGGACTAATCAATGCGTCGCTGATGATGTTGGCCCATCTTGGTCAAACAGAGATTGCCGACAAGATCAAGAATGCTTGGCTCGCTACTATTGAGGCTGGTTACCACACGGCCGATGTCTACAAGGAAGGAAAGAGTAAGAGACGCGTATCTACGCAGGAATTTGCAGACGAAGTCATTAAAAGGCTGGGCATATATCCTCAACAATTAACAGTTAGTCAATTAACCTCAGGGAATGGCCAGATCGATATCGCAAGCTATCAAAGACCCAAAGCGGAGAAAGTATTAGTGGGCATAGATGTCTTTATCGACTGGCCAGGCTCCGATCCTGATGTGATTGGCGATAACCTGACCGAGCTAGGTAGCATTGGCTTAAAACTAAAAATGATTACCAACCGGGGAGTAAAGGTGTATCCCAATGGTTTAGAGCAAACTTATTGTACCGACCACTGGCGCTGTAGATTTGTCGCCACATCAGCCGATATTAAAGCAAAGCCTCCCATATATCCCCCTGTGAGTTATCACTATATATTGGGCCTTCTAACAAAACTGGACCTAGAAGGCTTCGACGTCATCAAGACCGAGAACTTGTACGAGTTCGATGGCAAGAGAGGTTTTTCCTTGGGACAAGGTGAGTAAGTCCCTGAGGTTTTCTACTTTGACTTATGATTAGTCGCCACTCCCAGATGGATTACATCTGAGGAGTGGTGTTTTTTTTACCCCAAAGAAAGTAGTTGGAAGTTCCAAATCCCATCAAGCCCATGACTGAGAGCAACTTTGAGACAAATCTCAAGTACTTCCCTCCAAATGTAGCGCTATAAAAAAAGCCCCCATCCCGAAGGACGAGAGCCAAAAAGGGTTTCAATAGCTCTACATTTCCCAGCTCCGCGGAGCTGTCGTCGTTAAGCCGACCCTAAGCAGGGAGGCTAATCCCTTACTTCTTGACCTTCATATTCAGATTCAAATCCATCGCCGCTTTGGCGCTCATGATCTGCATAAAGTCCAGTCCGGCATTATTGCCATTAGGTGTGGCTCCTGTTTGGAATTGAGGGACGAGGTCACCTTTGTAGTTGGCAAAGGCTTCGGCCCACATTTTTTGTACATCTTTATAAGCATCTAGCTTCTTTTCTAAGGCGCCGTCCGCTTGCATGATGCGCTGCTTGGCATAAGCCTCTGCATCGGCGAGGGCCTTTATCTTTTGAGCTTCGAGCTTGGCGGCTTCCAGGGCAATGGCTTGCTTGGCCTTATCCTTTTCAGCGAGCTTGACGGAGGTCTCCGCTTTGACCAGCTCTTGCATTTGATGTTGCTTTTGCTTGTATTCGATTTCGACGAGTTGTCTGCGGCCTTCAGCCTCTGCGGTCATCGCCTCCTGCTGGGCAGTGACGAGATTTTGCTTAGAGACTGACTCGCGGGTGCTCGCCTCGATCTTTTTCTTGAGTTTTTCATCTACTTGCTTCTCATAGTCGACATTCTCTATGGTAGCGCTGGCGATGGTGATGCCAAATTTTTCCAAATCCGACTTTTTGCGCACCTTCTCCCCTTCCTTATCTACTCTGATCTTGCTGTCGTAAATGCGCTTGTTCTCACCAGTGATGGTATCCTTGTAGAAGCTCTCCCGCATATCCAGTATAAATAAGCCATGTGACAATTGATCCTGAAAGTACTGAGAGAGCTGAGCGCGACCACCAGAGTAGTGCTGCTCTGAATCCATTAGCTGCGCAGAGTTTTTCAAACACTCAATAGTGTATGGCTGAAGCCCTTTTAAGGCCAAATACTCCTTGCTAATGTACTCCGAATGTATGCGAAGCATATCAGACTCGCCATCGGGGAGGCGAAAGCGGACCACTGTTTGGGCCCTGGCCTCGGTTGCATCGTTGAAGCGAACCAAAATGAGGTTGCCGTCAACAGTTGAACCCGTTTTTTCTCCTCTATGGCTGATGGTCACAACATTGGGGTAGGTAGTGACCTTAGAACCCGGCATTTTCCAATAGATGCCATTATTAAAGACGATGTATTTTCGTCCAGCTGGTGTTTCTACGACTTCTCGATAGCCCAAGGAATTATACCCTATTGGGTTAAGGGCAGCTAAAATAATCAGGGCAATAAAAAATAGGATTCCTCCAATAAGCAATTTTCCTCTCATCGTTTTCATAAGCAATTCGTTTTTGTGTAACTAACTGATCATCAACTTAATAGCATAAAAAATCCAGGCCATTTATAGCCATTTTATTTGCTCTTCAAGCTTTTAATCAAACCAGTTTTATAGTGATCTAATGTTGTACATTGAATTCCTAAGATCGACGAAAGGGGCCTTTTTTTCAACAAAGTCCGTCAAATACAAGTAGAAGTTCGACGAATTAACAAAATGTTAAGATTTTCATAAGAACCGCTCCTTAGGAGTGCAACCCC
>JBCBDH010000023.1:0-20640 GCA_038529855.1 Bacteroidota bacterium
CGATTTCTACATTATCGTAGGCACGAAGGCGTTTAATGTAGAAATCGTCACCAATCGAATGAGCACCCAATTGCTTGGTGACGATTTCTACATTATCGTAGGCACGAAGGCGTTCAATGTAGTCAATTACAGCTTCCCCATAGTTTTCATCCAGGGGATATAGGCTTAGTTCGATAGCTACTCGCATAGGGTGTATTTAAGAGGTAATAAGGACGCGTTCGCCAGATTGAGCGGCCTGAAAAACAGCTTCGATCACTTTCATGTCTTGAAGACCATCTTCGCCTGAGGCTTTTACTGGGGTATGGTCCAAAATATTTCGGGCAAAGGCATCCATTTGGACCGCTTGATGATTAGTATGGGGTAAATTCATAGCTTCACCATTGATCCATCCTTTCAAAGGACCATAGCCATAGGCGGGATTGAGTTCCATGGTGCCGCGTTCGGCAGTGAGGAAATGGCGACCTAGATTAGCAGCATAGCTGGTGATGCAACTGGCCATGGCTACGCTGGGGAAGGTCATTTGCCAAAGCATGGTTTCTTCTACTTCTTTGAATTTCTCTGGATAGGTTTTAGTCGTTTGGGCGGTGACAGCAATAGGTTCTTCGCCAAGGGTGTAGCGAGCCGCCTGAATGCAGTAGATACCCATGTCCATGATAGGCCCACCGCCAGATAGGGCCCTGTTAAATCGCCAGTTGTCAAAATTGAGGCCCCAAAAGCCATTGCTACACTCCATTAGTTTGACCTGACCTAGTCGTTTTTCCTGACCAATTTGCATCAATTGGAGGTGATGGGGCTCGTATTGGAGGCGATAGCCGATTTGCAATTTAACGCCAGCCTTTTTGCAGGCGGCAATCATATCTTCGGCCTCCTTGACCGAAACAGACATGGGTTTTTCACAAATGACGTGTTTGCCAGCTTGAGCGGCGCGAATGGTGTATTCGGCATGCATGGAATTGGGCAAAACGATGTATACGATGTCGATATCAGGATTATCGGCCATCTGGTCAAAGGTTTCGTAACTGTAAATATGGCTTTGGGGAATCTTGTATTGAGTCGCCCATTTTTTTGCTTTAGAGGGCGTTCCCGTCACGATGGCAGAAAGCTGGCAATATTGGGTTTCTTCTAAGGCTGGGGCCAGTCGCCCACTGCTGTATCCACCTAATCCAACCAGGGCTACCCCCAATTTTCGCGCAGCGGGCGTTTCGCAAGAACTGAGGGCAGAAAGGGCCAGTGGGCTGGCTAAACTGACGCCACCAAGGGCAGCTTGTTGCAAAAAGCGTCTTCTCGGGTACAGGTTGCTTGGGCCTTCTTTTTCAGGCATATTGTTCACTTTTTCGACTAAAGATAGGGATTTGTTCTACAAGTTAATCCTACGTTTTTTCGCAATTTCCATTATTAATAATTAATTTTGTTAATACTTAGTATTAGAAGAAAACACTAGAAACACTAAACAAACTGTCATTCAGGAGGGGCTTTTATTGATCGCCGTATATCCAGGGCAGTATTTACAAATTGCGTATGGCAAGCAGAAAAAAGAGAAAGAGTCTTGGTCAGCTGGCCCTCAATATTGGAAAGTACGACGAACGCATTCCCAAGTTGGTAGGTATCCTAATGGTCTTTTTAGGTATCTATCTACTCATCGCCTTTACTTCCTATCTCTTTACGTGGAAAATTGATCAGGACAGTGTTTTGCGCTTCTCCTGGGCCCTCTTATTTCAGGGCGATTTAGAAATGGCCAATTGGTTGGGCCGACTAGGGGCCATTGTCTCCAATATGTTTTTCTACTGGGGTTTTGGACTTCCTTCCTACATCTTTGTCTTTCTATTCTTTACCCTTGGTTTTGCACGTATTAGAAAGTCTTCCTGGCGTTTGTATATTGGTTTGATCTGGAATTCCTTTTTGCTCTTGCTGTTTTCCTCTATTCTTTTGGAGTTTATCTTTCAACGTTCTGAATTCCCTTGGGGAGGGGCATTTGGAGATGGGGTGAGTGGATGGTTGATGAATTTTGTTGGTACTGCTGGTACTGTTGCCTTTTTGCTCTTCGCCCTGATTTCCTTTATCACCTGGGTCTTCAATCCGAATTATCACGAAATGACTTTTAAAGGAGTCATATATAATATTCGAAGCAGTATAGAAGACCTCATTAGTGGACGCTACTTCAAGAAAAGACAGCGCCCTGCTAAACCCGCTTTGGCTCCTAAAGCCCTACGCCCAAGCCGCCAATTCAAAGATACCTCCCCAACAGCGGAGGCTGAGAAAAGCGAAGAAACGGCTCTTGCCGCTAGCGATAATGCCCAGGCTTCCGCCAATGCAGCCAATGAAACCGTGAACAAAGGCGAGCAATTGTCTTTTGAGCTGGATCAGGAAAAGCGAAAAAGACAAAAACAACAAACGCTTCGAACAGGGGATAGCAGTTTGGAAATCGAACAGGTCAAACCGACCCCTTCCAATCCCACTGCAGAGACGCCCTCTTTGATGAACCAGCCTGGTCTATCCATTCAGGCAGAAAATCAAAATCACGGAGAGCCCTATGATCCAACACTGGAACTCTCTTCTTACGAACATCCCGTATTGGCGCTACTAAAGGATTATAATGAACAAAAAGTAGAGATTGATCGGGCCGAGTTGGAACAAAATAAGGATCAGATTATTGAGACCCTACTCAATTATAAGATAGAAATCACCAAGATCAAGGCGACGATTGGGCCTACAGTTACGCTTTATGAGATCGTCCCTGCCGCAGGGGTTAGGATATCGCGTATCAAAAACCTAGAAGATGACATCGCCCTGAGCTTGGCGGCTTTGGGGATAAGGATTATTGCCCCCATTCCTGGTAAAGGAACCATTGGTATAGAGGTGCCAAATAAAAATAAGCAGATCGTATCGCTCAAGGAGATCCTGATGTCCGATAAATTTAAGCGGGCAAAGATGGATTTGCCAATTGGTATGGGGAAAACCATTTCCAATGAGGTCTTTGTAGCCGATTTGGCGAAGATGCCTCACTTGCTGATTGCAGGGGCAACTGGACAAGGTAAGTCAGTAGGGATCAATGTCATTTTGATGTCCTTGCTGTACAAAAAGCACCCTTCCCAGATCAAGTTTGTCCTAATTGACCCAAAAAAGGTAGAATTATTCCCTTACAGCAAGATCGAAAATCACTTCCTGGCCTATTTGCCTGGTCTGGATGAGCCCATTGTAACGGATACCACCAAGGTGGTCCATACACTGAATTCGCTGACCATAGAGATGGAAGCGCGTTATAATCTGCTGAAAAAAGCCCAGGCGAGAAATATCCGCGAGTACAATGAAAAATTTGTCCAGAGAAGGCTCAATCCAGAGAAAGGACATCGCTTTATGCCCTTTATCGTTTTGGTGATTGACGAATTTGCGGATTTGATTATGACTGCGGGTAAGGAGATTGAATTGCCAATTGGGCGATTGGCGCAGTTGTCGCGAGCAGTGGGTATTCACCTGATTATCGCTACCCAGCGTCCTTCTGTAAATATCATTACTGGGGTGATCAAAGCCAACTTCCCCGCGCGTATCGCCTTCCGCGTAACGGCAAAAGTAGATTCCAGAACGATTTTGGACAGCGGCGGAGCAGATCGCTTGATTGGTCGAGGCGATATGTTGCTATCCTATGGTAGCGACCTGGTGCGTTTGCAATGTGCTTTTGTCGACACCCCTGAAGTAGAAAATGTGATTGATTATATAGCCCAACAACAAGGTTATCCTACGCCTTTCTTCCTGCCAGAATTCCACGGCGACGACGAAGAACACGGCAAGACGGGCGTCAAAATTTCAGAATTGGACGAAATGTTCCCTGAAGCGGCACGGCTGGTGGTCCAAAATCAGCACGGTTCGACCTCTATGATTCAACGACGACTCAAGCTGGGGTATAACCGAGCGGGACGAATTATGGATCAATTGGAGGGCTTGGGCATCGTTGGTCCGAGCGAGGGAAGTAAGGCCCGTGAAGTTTTAATGTATGATGAGCTAGAATTGGAACGGTATTTGGAAGACATTAAAACTAGGAAATAGGAGGCAACCTTGTGAGCGGTTTCACAAGGAACAACAACCTAGCGGATCTCAGATTCGTTAGGTTTTTTTTTGCCCATAAAACTCGTTAAGCTTCTGATTATCAAGTATTCCGCCTATCCAGACTCATTCATAGGTCCACAATACCCCTTCAATCGTCTTTCCTGATCATTTGTCGCAATTTCATCATTAGTTGATCATATTTGATTAATTTTGACGCCATCATCGATATATTTCGATGGTCAATTGCCTTTGATTAAAACATCAGCCATGAAAAATTTAATGCTCTGTCTTTTTGCACTCTGCTTGTTATGGAGTTGTAATACAGATAATAATGGGACCCAAACCAAGGAATTTAAACAGTACACCATTGAGCAGTTTATGGATAACACCCGCATCTTTGGTGGCTCCATTTCTTCCGATGACCAGGAAATCCTGATCGGTAGCAATGCCACAGGTATCTTCAATGCCTATACTTTATCGGTAAAAGGCGGTGACCCTGTTCCCATGACCGAGTCAGAAGGGACCGTTCGCCCAGTCTCCTTTTTTCCAAAGGATAAGCGAATTCTGTATACTAGTGACAATGACGGTAACGAAATTTATCACTTGTATGTCCGCGAATTGGATGGAACGGTCAAAGAATTGACGACGACCGAGGAGGCCAGAGCCAGTTTTTACGGATGGGCCAATGACGAACAGAGCTTCTTTTTTGGCTATAATGAAAGAGACAATCGCTATATGGATGTCTATGAAATGGACTTAGAAAATTTTGAATCCAAGCTCATTTACCAAAACGATGAAGGCTACGGTTTTGGAGGCATTTCTGACGACAAACAGTATATGGCCCTCACCAAAGCCATCAACACCAATGATTCCGACCTTTTTCTATACCATTTCCCCACTAAAAAACTGGAAAAAATCTCTGCAGGACAGGCTGGTCATCAACCCGCTGATTTTAGTAAAGACAATAAATCCTTTTACTATCTAACGGATCAGGATGCAGAATTCCAGTATCTGGTCAAATACGACATTGCGGAGAAAACCAGAGAGAAAATTCAAGAATCTGAGTGGGATATTGCTTACACCTATTTCTCTAAAAGCGGCCGCTATCGCGTGACGGGTATCAATCAGGATGCAAAAACCGTTGTCCAAATTTTTGATACCCAAAGTAATCAGGAGATTGATTTTCCCAAATTTGACAATGGGGATATCACTTCTGTCAACATCTCTCGCAGTGAAAAGCTGATGTCCTTTTACGTAGGTAGTTCTAGCTCCACCAGCAATTTATACATCTACGATTTTGAAACAAAAGCGCATAATCAGCTGACCAATACCCTAAATCCAGAAATCAACCAAGAGGATTTAGTCACTGCTGAAGTCATTCGATTTAAGTCTTTTGACGATCTGGAGATTCCTGCCATTTTCTATAAACCCAAAGAAGCTAGTGCCAAAAATAAAGTACCTGCATTGGTATGGGTACATGGCGGACCAGGCGGACAATCTCGCATGAATTACAATGCATTAACCCAATACCTCGTCAACCACGGCTACGCCGTTTTGATGGTCAATAACAGGGGAAGCAGTGGTTATGGCAAGACATTTTTCCAAATGGATGATCGCCAGCACGGAGAAGGTGATCTACAGGACTGTATTGAAGGAAAGAACTACCTGGCTGGTTTGGAATACATTGATCCAAGTAAAATTGGCATTATTGGCGGTTCTTATGGTGGCTATATGGTCATGCGGGCGCTGACCCACACCCCAGAGGAATTTGAAGCTGGCGTCAATATCTTTGGCGTGACCAATTGGATTAGAACGGCCCGTAGCATCCCCCCCTGGTGGGAATCTTTTAAAGAAGCCCTATACAAAGAACTAGGCGATCCCTATTCTCAGGATAGTGTCCGTTTGTACAATATCTCTCCCCTATTCCACGCTGACAAGGTTGTCAAACCCGTTATGGTCCTCCAGGGCGCTCAGGACCCTCGCGTCTTACAAGTGGAATCAGACGAAATGGTAGCTGCCATCAAGGAGAACAATGTGCCTGTAGAATATGTCTTATTTGAGGATGAAGGACATGGTTTTGTCAAAAAAGAGAACCAGATCGAAGCCAATGGCAAGATTCTGGCCTTTCTCGACAAGCACTTAAAGCAGGACGAAACGCTGAAAGATTAACAGGACTTTAACCCCAAAGCACTTGTTTAATCATTCTTTAAGCTTTTACCTTTGCTTTGAGGTCAATAAGCTAGCTGACCTGGCGTTTAATAGAAAGAAGACCGCTATTTGGGCGGTCCTACTAAGATCAATGATTATGAAAAAATACTGGATATTCGCATTGCTATTGGGTTTTGTACAAGGTTTGTCTGCCCAAAACAATGAGGTAAGCAAACTGAGTTCTTTTAAGGAAGAATCTGATCCTCGATCAACGGCTATTTTGAAAAAAGTAAAGGATACCTATGAGTCCTACAAAAGCATGGAGGTCGCCTTTACACTTACCATTGATATTCCCGAACAGGATACCGAAGTGCAGAAGGGGTCTATTGCCCAAAAGGGCGATAAATACCATCTGCAACTAGGAAGTCAGGAAATCATCAGCGATGGTTCAACACTCTGGTTTCACTTGAAGAATAATAACGAAGTCCAGATCAATAGCCTAGATGGAGAGGAGGACAGCGAGGAAATTCTCTCACCTCAAGCGCTTATGCGGATCTATGAAAGCGATCAATACCTTTCTTTTCTGGCCAATGAAATGACCAAGAATGGAAAGACACTCCAATACATTGAGTTTAAACCTACGGATCGCGATTCGGAATATTCGAAGCTCAAGGTCCTAGTTAATAAGAAGAACAACCAGGTGGAAGAAATTATGGTTTTTGCCAAAGACGGCTCCCGCTTTACCCTGGCCATCGACAAATTGACGCCTAATAAAAATTTTGAGGAGGCTTATTTTCGTTTTGATGCGAGTAAGTATCCAGGGATACATGTAGAAGATTTGCGCGTGGATTGAGAGATCGCTGCGCTGAGAGAGGCGAGATCGTGGGCCTTTGGCCCACTGCGAGATTGCTGGCGCTGAGAGATTGTGGGTGGTGTTTGTAGTGAAGACGGAGGTAAAAAGCTAGCTTTTTACCTCCGTCTTTGTGTTTAATGGATTGGTTGTGCTTTTTGCAGCGACAGTGGTCTCCCCTCCCGTAGCAGGCACACGCGCTATTCTCGGAGTGAGCCAATTCACTCCGAGAGGCTACCCACCAGCGGTCTCGCAGCGTAGCGGTCTCCACCAATCCAGGTCTTTCAAGTTTTTTGATTCCCCGTTTGTTCCTACCTTTGTCTTTTGAATAGCCAATCAACACTATGGGATTCAAATCCACCATCATTCGTCCCTTTGCGCGGTATATTGCCCGGGACATTCGTCGCTGGTCAGCGCAGGCGGTAGCAGCGCAAGAACAGGTCTTTCAGCACTTGATCAAAGTCGGGCGGCAAACGGCCTTTGGGCGGGACCATCGCTTTTCAGAAATTCAAGACCATCAGGACTTTGCAGAGCGGATCCCTATCCGCGATTATGAGGCCCTGCGGCCTTATATTGAGCGCATCAAGCAGGGAGAGGCCCATGTGCTTTGGAAAGGGAAGCCCATGTATTTTGCCAAAACTTCTGGAACGACCTCTGGCGTGAAGTACATCCCGTTGACCAAAGATAGCCTGCCCAATCATTTTGGAACCGCTCGCAATGCGCTGTTTAATTATGTGGCCAAAACCGGAAAAGGGCAGTTTTTAGATGGAAAGATGATTTTTCTCTCTGGAAGTCCTGAATTGGAATCAGTGGCGAATATTCCTACAGGGCGGCTCTCTGGAATTGTGAATCATCAAGTGCCGAGTTGGCTGCGAACGAATCAATTACCAAGCTATTCGACCAATTGCATTGAAGATTGGGAGGAAAAGCTGAGCCATATTGTCCGAGAAACCATTAATCAGGACATGCGGCTGATTAGCGGGATACCCCCTTGGGTACAGATGTATTATGAAAGGCTCTTGGCAGAAAGTGGGAAGAAGTATATCAAAGACCTATTTCCCCATTATAATATGTTTGTTTATGGGGGCGTTAATTTCGAGCCTTATCGAGATGCCTTAGAACACCTCGTTGGTCAGCGGCTGGATAGTTTGGAAACCTATCCAGCTTCTGAGGGTTTTATCGCCTTTCAGGACGAACCTGGTGAGCCAGGGCTTTTGCTAAATGCTGACTCGGGCATCTTCTTTGAATTTATCCCAGCTGATGAAATCTTTAATGAACAGCCTACGCGTTTGAGTCTGGGAGAAGTGGAGCTAGGGGTTAATTATGCCATTATCATCAATAATAATGCGGGTTTGTGGGGCTATAATATTGGGGATACGGTTGAGTTTGTTTCCAAAGATCCCTATCGCCTGCTGGTAACGGGAAGAATCAAGCATTTTATCTCTGCTTTTGGCGAGCATGTGATTGGGAAAGAAGTAGAAGAGGCCCTTTTACAGACAGCTAGAGAGCAAGATATTCGCATCGTCGAATTTACCGTAGCGCCCTATTTTACACAAGGGGATCAAGAACTGCCCTATCACGAATGGCTGATCGAATTTGAGCAAGTGCCTGAGCAATTGGCGCAATTTGCCCATCGCCTGGATCATCATATGACGCAGCAAAATATTTATTACGATGACCTCATTAAAGGCAACATCATGCAGCGACTTAAAATACGACCACTGACGCGAAATGCCTTTAGAGAATACATGAAATCACAAGGTAAACTCGGTGGCCAAAACAAGGTTCCCCGTTTATCCAATGATCGCAAAATTGCGGAGCAATTGCTGCCTTTCTCGATTTCTTCCACCTAAGCTTAATGCCATGAAAGCCTACTCCCCCATTGAAGTCTGGAAAGTCCAAGAAGGTCAAAGGACTAAAGCCAATGATCGATTGGCAATCGAAGAACCACTAGAAATCAAATTGCTTTATGGCGATGGGCAGGAAAAAAGCATCTCCATAACGATGCGCAGTCCAGGCAATGATAAAGACCTCGCATTGGGTTTTCTACTTACTGAAGGAATTATTCAAAAGACTAGCGATGTGGTTCAAGTCCAATCCATCCGCACCAATTTACTCCAAGAAGAATACAACCAAGTGACTGTTCAATTAGCCGCAGGCATTAATGTCGATTTAGAGCGATTGGAAAGACATTTTTATACCTCTTCCAGTTGTGGGGTCTGTGGAAAGACCTCTATTGATATGGTCAAGACCACTAATCCCCCCACCCTTCTTCCTATGCAGCCGATCTTTCCCGCCAATTTGATCCCGCAACTTCCCGAAAGCCTTCGCCAACAACAGGCCGTATTTGAGTATACGGGAGGGCTTCATGCTGCTGCCTTATTTGATTCACAAGGACAGATTTTACTGCTTCGCGAGGATGTGGGACGACATAATGCAGTGGATAAATTGATTGGAGCGGCGATGGGACAGGAAGGACTTGTATTAGCTGATTGTCTGATTTTAGTGAGTGGACGGGCTAGTTTTGAGCTGATCCAAAAAGCTTTAATGGCGGGGATTCCGATTCTGGCAGCAGTGGGAGCCCCTTCTAGTTTGGCAGTTGATTTGGCCAAAGAAAGTGGGATGACCTTGCTGGGCTTTGTTCGCGATGGTCGCTACAATATCTATTGTGGCGGGGAGCGGATTAGCTGATGGCAGAGCTTTTCGCCCAATTTTTTTGTACCTTTCATGGACCATTGAAGCCCTAAATACCATGAAGAAATCACAACTCTGTGTGACGCCTCCTATCGAAGACGAAAAGATTCGCATTCAAGCGGCTAGTGAGACAGCAGCTGGATGGCCTGCCTTATGGTCTTCTGCTCGACATGCCTTGGGGCAGATGAATCTACGTACCTGTACTAAAACGCTTTTTCAGGTTAATCAAATGGGGGGTTTTGACTGCCCAGGCTGTGCTTGGCCAGACCCTGATGACCATCGCTCTGGGCTGGGAGAATATTGCGAAAACGGGGTAAAGGCAGTGGCGGAAGAGGCGACAGCAAAGCGAATTAGGGCTGATTTTTTTCAAAAGTACTCCTTGACGGAGCTTTCGCATTGGAGCGATTACCAATTGGGAAAGAGCGGGCGACTGACGGAGCCTATGATCAAACGCCAGGGTAGCGAATATTATGAGCCAATCAGTTGGGAGAAGGCTTTTGAAGCAATTGCTCAAGAACTCAATGGCTTGGATCATCCCAATGAAGCCATTTTTTATACCTCTGGCCGAACCAGCAATGAAGCCGCTTTTTTGTATCAGCTTTTTGTACGACAGTTTGGAACCAATAATTTACCAGATTGCTCCAATATGTGTCACGAGTCTAGTGGTGTGGCGCTGTCTGAGACTTTGGGCATTGGTAAGGGCTCGGTTAAACTCGAAGATTTCTACCTCGCCGATTTGGTCATGGTGATTGGTCAAAACCCAGGCACCAATCATCCCCGCATGCTCTCTGCTCTAAAAAAGGCCAAGAAAGCAGGAGCTAAAATCATTTCCATCAATCCACTACCAGAAACAGGCTTGATCCGCTTTAAAAATCCACAACATGTTTCAGATATGTTGGGAAGTGGGGTCGCCTTGGCTGATTTGTTCTTGCAAGTGGTCATCAACCAAGATATCGCTTTACTCAAAGCCATCATGCGCCTACTCTACGATGAAGAACAAAAAAGACCAGGAGAGGTATTTGATTGGGATTTTATTAAAGCGCACAGTCACGGTCACGAATCCTTTATCAACTCGCTTAAAACAGTAGATGTCGCCGCTATGGCCCAGCAATGCGGTATATCAATGACCCAAATCAAACAGGCTGCGGAGATGATCCTATCGTCTAAAAAGATCATTTGCTGCTGGGCGATGGGCTTGACTCAACATGAAAATGGGGTAAATAATATTCGGGAAGTAGTGAATTTACTACTACTAAAAGGCAGTGTGGGCAAACCTGGAGCAGGTACTTGTCCTGTACGCGGTCACAGCAATGTACAAGGCGATCGAACAATGGGTATTTGGGAAAAACCCAAAACGGCTTTTCTCGACCAGCTAAAAGCTCAATGTGGCTTTGAGCCACCTCGCGAACATGGCTATGATACGGTGGGAGCCATCAAAGCCATGGCAGAAGGAAAGGGCAAAGTCTTTTTTGCGATGGGTGGAAATTTTCTCTCCGCTACCCCAGATACTGAATACACAGCCAAGGCTTTACAAAGCTGTCGAATGACCATCCAAGTATCCACCAAACTCAACCGCAGTCATTTGGTCTGTGGAGAAAAGGCCCTAATCTTACCTTGTCTGGGACGGACAGAATTGGATCAGCAGGCCAATGGCCTCCAATTTGTCAGCGTCGAAAACTCGATGGGCATCGTCCATAGCTCACAAGGAAAACTAAGCCCTGCTTCTCCCCAACTACTCAGCGAGCCCATGATCATTGCTCGATTGGCAGAGGCGACCCTGGGCCAAAAAACACCTACCAAATGGTCTTGGCTGGTGGCTGATTATGATCGAATTCGGGATTTGATCGAATCCGTGATTCCAGGTTTTACGGATTACAATCGCCGAGTGCGAAATGAGGCGGGGTTTTACTTGCCCAATGGCGCTAGGGAAGGGAAATTTCACACCCAAAGCAAAAAGGCACAATTTTCTCTCAATCCAGTCAATCCCAATCCCCTAAAGGAGGGCCAATACCTGATGATGACCATCAGAAGTCACGATCAATTCAATACTACTATTTACGGTTTAGACGATCGCTATCGAGGGATATTGAATGGTCGACGGGTGATATTGATGAATCCAGAAGATATGAAAGCGGCGGGATTAGCGCAGGGGATGTTCGTTGACCTATTTAGCCATTTTAGGGGGGAGCAGCGCGAAGCCCCTCATTTTATGGTGGTTCCCTTTTCCATTCCTCCTCGCTGTGTGGCCACTTATTTTCCAGAGGCCAATCCACTGGTCCCTATTGGGCAAACCGCTGCCAAAAGTCATACGCCTGCGTCAAAGTCAGTAATCATTAGTCTAAAAAAAGTAGAGAGCTAGGGCTTGGTAAAGGGCCTAAAACTGCACTGTCACATTAAAATCTATTCAAGGGCATTATCCTTTCAACAATATATCTACTTTGGATCGGTATCCAAAAATCCATGTATACAAACCACTTACAATAGAATAGCTATGGATTTAGATCAACTTTCTAGGTCATTGGCCAGGGAGAAAATCATAGAGATGATCTCCTACCTCGAATTAAGAATAAAGATAAATGCTCAGTTAATCGTTCCGATAGAAAGTATTCGGCTAAAGGTCTCTAACTCTGGTTTAGGCCCTTTAAACATACTCGAATCCGTGTATGCGACCAATCATCGGGCCGAAAGGGTCATCCACGAATGTGACCTCTCTATCAAAAAACTGATGCTTTTTAGAAAGGTACTTCCAGAACTAACTAAAGAAGCCATCCTTGATTTATTCGATCAATACACTCATCTTTCCTTGGAGGACTTTCAGCGTCATGTCTACCATACCCTAGATACCATTTATCTAAAACCGCTGTAATTGGTTAAAATCAAGCCATCTTCCCTTTTTTGAGGCGCCATCATCATATCACAGAAAATAGGTATATATAGTGTATTTTAGGTACTCCGCTAGCATTAAACTCTTTTTTCACCCGTCACATAAAAGGCATATTCAGTAAGGAATAATTCCTACACATAATAAAAAACAATTATATTACAATAAGTATTAATCCTAAGCCGTTAAATACGCAATTGATACTCAACAAACAGCAATAAACACCTCCCAAGAAATACCTTTACTAAACTACTAATGTGGGGCTGATTTTCGAGGATAGAAACTACACTGGTTTTCTGGAGGTAGAAGATTATAATCCCCCTTAACCAAAAAGCCGGTTGCAGTGCAACCGGCTTTCCTATTTTCTGAATCTATATAGTAGAATAAAGACTAATCAATTCATCACTCCACCATCAATTTCCGCGTCAACTGATGGCCATCGCTATCTATCAGCATATAGACATAAACACCTTGCTCCAAATCGCTACAGTCCATAAAGAACAAGCGACCATTATCCAGTATCTGATTTTTCACCTCTCTACCCAATAGATCATACATGCGAATTTGAACACGTCCTAAATCAGCGGGTAAGACAATACTGGCCTCTGACTCAACGGGATTGGGATAAACCATGACTTCGCTAAGTGGATTAATGGCTTCGGGTTCGGCAACGGAAGTAATAATACTAACGCCAGTAGTATCTTCCAGATACATCATGACCAATACCATCATTTCATCATTAGATGTTGGGCCAAAATTGACGGAGAAAGGCCCCTCATTCACCCAGGCTGCCTCATGGCGAAGTCCATTGAAGGCATTCATCATAATGGGCTCAAAAGTATCGTAATAGCGGAGCGGAATGTGTTGATAATCAAAATTGGGACTGGCACAACCAGGAACGCCCCATGGACAGGAAGCATCATAGATCAAATCAGCAACTTGGCCATTGATCCGTTTAAAAACTTTATAGCCTCGCCCATACTTATGCGTATGTCCCATCAAACCCCACAAATAGACCTCTCCTAGATTGTAATTGATATTTTGCTGATGTTCTATCCAATCGCCATTATTGGGAATGGGGATATTGAGATTAGCAATCAACTCCGTTTTCATTTCCTGCTTCGCGGTGCCTACAGGTTGGGTATAAATATTGACATAGACCTCTGCTTGATAGGTGCTGGTCGAGGAATAATTAATATAGTGGCTATTCAAATCCAGGACCATATCTTTATCCCATCGAAAACCAGTTCCTTCGGGTAAGCCCAGATCGGTAGGTTCTTGTATAGCTGCGACCAGACTAATATCAGAATGATCAGCTTCCAGCCGCAAACCATCTGGGATGACACTGGCTCCTTGCTGTGATTCAAAATTGTAGATGATAAAATGGTGAGAATAATTGGAGAACTGCATATCGATCCGATCTACCTCGATATTTTCAGGTAACATCAATTCGTATTTCTGGAAAAACTCCAATTCATGCCCCGCTTGTCCTGCAGGGGTCAGATAAAATGGGCCCACTTTGATTTGGAAACCCTCTCCTTCTGCTGGGGCAGGTGGCGGACCATCAGGAAAACTCGCTACCCCGTTGAGGTTGTAATAATCATCAATAATCTGTTCGTCAACGACGGTTCCCACACGGGGTGCTCCATACAATATCCACTGACGGATCATCTCCTTTTCCATGTCGCTCAACTGAGGTTGACTGGATAGCGGCATAGGGTCTTCCTCCCCAGCTTCCAGCGTAATGGTACGTTCCAAGCCCTGATTGATCTTTCGAAATAAAAAGCTTTGATCGGGTCGACCAGGATAAATGTGTACATAACCTTTTCCAGCCGCAAAATCATTTTCTGGTGTGACGCGAAAGAGATTATCGTATACACTTTGGATTTTAGCCTCAGCAGTTGAGCCAGCACCTTCCAAGTCCAGACCAGCCTCTGGTGCATTGTGATTATGACAGCTTACACATTTGGCCTGAAAGATATTATAGACCTGACCCAAAGTAGATTGGGCTTGAAGCAGCGAACAGGAAAAAAACAAAAAGCAAAGGGAAGTAAAAACTGTTTTCATGTTATCGAATTTAGACGTTTCTATATTGAGGATGGATGCAAATGATCCTTTTTGTTGTTTCTTTATACTTGGACCAAGCAAATGGTCATCGGTTTATCGCTTTATTAAATAAAGGCTTAGGTCTTGTTTACCCTATCATAGAAGAAGATGATTTCAATCGGTATTTACCCCTATGTATTTCATACCTTTTTCCCAATCTTCTGGCCAAGTCGTCGCGCTGTGACAAAAAGTATATTTTTTTGTGATAATTGGCTTTGGTCGAAGTCTTAACTTTGTGACTGTCTATTAAGGTTATTGTATCAGCTTTATGGCTCCTATGTAGCCTTTATGTATTTATCATCAAGTTATAAAATCGATGTCAAAACTACTTCTTTTACTGGCGGTCTTTATCTGGACTAGCGCAAGTATTCCAAATAAAACCAAAAAGATACCCAAAAACCTCTATCCCAAAAACCAACCTGTTGAATTGGGGAAGGTCAATTGGATGCGCAATTTTGATGAAGCTCTCCAACAATCACAAAGCCTTCAAAAACCAGTATTCATTTTTTTCCAAGAGGTGCCAGGCTGTTCGACCTGCCGCAATTATGGTCAGGAGGTACTCAGCCATCCTCTCATTGTAGAGGCCATTGAAACGCTATTCGTCCCCTTGGCGATTTACAATAATAAAGGCGGTGCGGATAAAAAGGTACTTCAATACTACAAAGAGCCCGCCTGGAATAATCCCGTTGTACGAATCGTCGATAGCAATAAGGAAAATATTATTCCTCGCCTCAATGGCAACTATTCTCCAATAGGGGTGGTCGAAGCAATGATCAATGCCCTTGATCGCCAATTGGACCCCGTCCCTGAATACCTAAGCCTACTCCACAAAGAACTACTTGCACAGAAAAAGGGCACCGCTAGTGCTTATTTCGCTATGCATTGCTTTTGGACTGGAGAAAAAAAGCTGGGACAACTAGAGGGAGTCGTAGCGACGCGCCCAGGTTTTATGGATGGCCGCGAAGTCGTTGAGGTCAATTATGATCCCAATACCCTTTCTTTTGACCATTTGGTGGAGGAGGCCAATAAGCAGAGCTGCGCCAGCCATGTCTACACGACAGAATCCAGTCAGGAAAAAGCCGCTAAGACCAAAGTCACTAGTCGACAAGTCAGTCCACAAAAGAACTTTCGCCCAGATTCAGAGCCCAAATTCTATTTATCCAAAACACACTATCAATACGTTCCCATGACCGCCCTTCAGGCAGCCCGCGCCAATAGCCTGATCGCCCAATTACAATTACCCGACAGCGTCTTATCGCCTAAGCAAGTGGAGCTAGCCCAATACATCAAAGCCCATTCAGATAAAAAGTGGACTTCTGCTATAGGTCTCGATCTCTCTACCGCCTGGGCAGCCATTGACCAACAATTGCTCAGCCATTAACTAAAGGGCTGATCTTTACCCACACACCGCTAAAAGCCGCATTCCCCGTCAGCTCATCGATCTGCATTTCATCGGTCAGATCGTTGATGCTGACCCCAGCATATTGACTAGCTACACTCAAGCGCACCCCTTTGCGATGATGTCCCCAGCCATGTGGCAAACTAACTACGCCAGGCATAATCGTATCACTCACCTCAGTCTTCACCTGTACTGTCCCCACGCGCGACTGCACCTCTACCTGCTCTCCATCTGAAATAGACAAAGTCTGTGCATCATCAGGATGCAATAATAAAGTACAGCGATCTGGTCCTTTGACCAAGCGATAGCTGTTGTGCATCCAAGAATTATTGGACCTCAAATGGCGGCGGCCAATCAGCTGAAAGGGAAAACTAGGATGATCTTTTTGCTGCAATAAATGCTCTACCCTTTTCAAGTCATTGACAAAAAGGCTAGGGGCTAATTGAATGCGTTGATCTTTAGTAAATAAACGATGGGGCAAGGCGGGTTTTAATGCCCCCAGATCAATACCTGATGGGTGATCTTTGAGTTGTTGCAAATCCAAGCCCTGTTTAGCATAGGGTCCAAATTGCAGAGCCTTTTCGATCATCAATTCTGGATCAACAATTCGCTCTGCCGCTCCTCCCAATCGCTGAACCAGGGCTTTGACAATTTCCCAATCATACAGCGCCCCTTCTGCTTTTTCAAACATAGGCTTGGAAAACTTCGCGCTATCTCGAACAGACAAAGCCAGGAAAACCATATCGTAATGTGGCACCTCTAAACCAGTAGCAGGAGGTAAAATAATGTCAGCATGACGCGTGGTTTCATTGATGTAAATATCTATAGCCACAACAAAGTCCAATTGCTCGATGGCTTTGGCCAATTGCGAGCCATTAGCTGTCGAGAGAACGGGATTGCCAGCAATGGTCATCAGCGCTTTGATCTGTCCCTCTCCAGGTGTTTGCATCTCCTCTGCCATCACTGCAACAGGAAGCTCCCCTCTAAATTCAGGCAATTGACGAACCCGACTGTGCCAGCGACCAAAAGCCCCTTTTTTTCCAGCGGCGATGTAGTCGAATGCAGGTTGTGTAAACATCGCACCGCCTTCTTGATCCAAATGCCCAGTGATTATATTGAGTGCATTGATCAACCACTGACACAAACCACCATAAGCTTGGGTAGAAACCCCCATTCGTCCATAACAAACAGCTTTGGGCGTTTGGGCAAATTCACGAGCCAACAATCGAATCTTTTCAGAAGACATCCCTAAAGACTTACTCACAGCTTCTGGAGAAAAGGCTTTGACCGCTTCTTCCAAATGCGATAGGCCATCTGTGAAATCCGCTACCCTATTCAGCTTCACCAATTGCTCATCAAATAAGGTGTGGATCATTCCCAAGAGCAGTAGCACATCCCTACCAGGGCGAATAAACAAATGCTCATCTGCCTTATCAGCCGTTTCTGTCCGTCGCGGATCAATCACAATGATACGCCCCCCTCGCTTTTGTAGCGCTCGTAAACGTCGACTCATTCCTGGCGCAGTCATCATGCTGCCATTGGAAGCCAGTGGATTGGCGCCAAAGATGATCATCAATTGGCTGCGATCTATGTCAGGAATCGGAATCATCATATAATGTCCAAACATTTCCAGAGAGGCCACGTGGTGGGGCAATTGGTCGGCAGAAGTCGCTGAAAAACAGTTTTTACTACGAAGCGTCTTTAGCCAATGGCTGAGCGAAAGCATACTGCCAATGTTATGCACATTTGGATTTCCTAGATAAGTGGCCACGCTATCCCGACCGTATTGGTCCTGTATATTTTTAAGCCGCTGAGCCACTTCATCAAATGCTTCTTCCCAGGTGATTGTCACCCATTCTTCCCCTACCCTTTTGACGGGATGTTTGAGTCTGTCTGGATCGTAGTACACATCTTTCAGCCCCATTGCCTTTGGGCATATGTATCCTTTGCTGAAGGGATCGTTTTTGTCTCCTCTAATAGATAAAATCTCTTGGCCATTGTGTTGGATTTCCAGACCACAGATGGCCTCGCACAAATTGCAGGCTCGATAATGGGTTTGAATAGCAGTGGATTGACTCATATATAGTAAGATATTAATACACACAAGTTAAACATATGAAAGAGGAAATTCTTGATTCTGTGCACTTCCATCCAAATTAATTTGGCATTGATCTATAAAATGCCCCCTTCCTATGGTAAAAAGGCCATATTGGAGAATAACATCAGTAGCTCAGGAAATCCGACCGGATTATTCTGATAGGTTGACGATCAGTCAAGCGATTAAATCATTAGCCATACTTTGCGGCCAGTAAACCCTTCAGGGCTGAAAACCTGGGGTATCTGCACTGCTAGCGCAGTCTGTATCAACTTTTGCCCAAAAGGAACTGCTGAGCAATTATTAGATCAAAAGAAAATATAAGCCACATTTAAACCCATTACGCATGAGTGCAATCAAGAAATTCTTTCTCTACTGTTCAGGTATCGATTTAACCATTTTAGCCAAATGCCCATCTGATGAAAATAAATATGTGGGAATTGGCGCTACCGTATTTTTTACTGGCGTCCTTGCTTTTTGCTCCGCTGCTTATGCCTTATTTACCGTTTTTGATTCTGTATTAGCGGCTGTTTTGTTTGGATTGATTTGGGGAATGATGATCTTTAATCTCGATCGCTATATCGTATCGAGTATGAAAAGCTATGGTTCTGCTTGGCGGGATTTTGCGGTTGCCTTTCCGCGTTTGCTCATGGCCGTTTTGCTGGCCTTGGTCATCTCTAAGCCACTGGAACTAAAGATATTTGAAAAGGAAATCAATGCGGAGCTGATTGTCATGGAGCAGGAGGTTTTCAAAAATCAGGAAGACCGAGTCAAAGAGCGCTATCAAGCTGATATCCAGACCCAAAGGGCAGAGGTAGAACAGCTCAAATCAGAACTGGCTGCCAAAACCGCCAAGCGGGATGAATTGGCCCTAATGGCCTTACAGGAGGCTGATGGGACGGGAGGCTCTAAGCAGAAAAATCTGGGGCCTATCTACAAGGCCAAGAAGCAAAAAGCAGACGAAGCGCAGCGAGAGCTGGATGAAGCCCTGGCGCTGTATAGCCCTCAGATCGAGGCGAAGACCCAGCAGATTGCTCAAATGGAGGCTCAAATCCAAAACGATATTAGTGGTATGGATCGCGCGGAGTTTGGTGGATTGGCGGCAAGGATGGAAGCATTGGAACGCTTGGGTGCCAAAAGTGAGATTATTTTCCTAGCCAATATCCTGATCATGCTCTTGTTTATCGCGATTGAAACCGCTCCTATCTTTGTCAAGCTCATTTCCCATCGCAGTCCTTACGACTATCTGCTACACGAACACGAGCACGTCTTCGAAATGGCCAATCTCGAACGCACCAGCTTATTGACCAATAAGGTCAAAAACAAATTGATGGTGGATACTGGCGTAGGGGTACATCGAGCTAGTGCAAAAGTGACGGCAGAGAAAGCCCGTATTGATGAGCAGCTTAAGCAGCGACTTGAAGCGCTAAAGACGCAGCAACAGGGCTGGGAGGAAGGAATGCTATCGCTTTGATCCTTTAAGGTAAAGTAGGAGATGAAGCTATCGGGCTGAGACTCTTTGTAGATTGACAATACCCTCAGTCCGATAACTTTGTAGATTGGTTTATCTGATGACAGATAATTTATGTACGATACTTTGCTGGTCTATATCAAGGCGAAGCAAGTAAAGGCCATCGCTCAAATCCCAGTTTTGGAGGTTCCAATCGTGCTGCTGTACACCCACAGGTAATTGGCCAGTAAATAAGGATTGAACCAACTGTCCTTGTAGATTGTATATACCGATTTGTACCATTTGGTCTTGTTCCAATTCGTATTGAATTTGGAATTCATCTGAAGCAGGATTGGGTTGGAGGAGGACTTTAAAATCATTGGCAGTTGGTGGACTGGCCAAATTGGTAACCAAGCCCTTGCCCTCTTCAATTATGTACATTTGATCAACAGCCAGGTTTTCAAAAGTCTCTATCAGACCACTTGGCCAATACACGGTCATCTCTTTTGCTTCTGTGGCCATACCTACACCAAAATGCAGGGTTAGACTATTTTGCCCAGCATAGCCAGAACCGCTGGTTACAATGTCTGTCAATAGTAAATCGCCTGCCTTGATTTGGACTCTGGCCCCAATGCCAGAGCGATTGCTTTGCGTACCAATGGTTTTCACCTTGATCCAGTGATTGGCAGTAGAGGTATTATTTTGGAATAATTGAGTGCGATCATCTGAGCCATAATTAGCGAGCAAGACATCAATTTTTCCATCTCCATTGATATCTGAGGTCGATACCCCATAGCCACCAAAATAACTCATCAGTGGTGTAGATGAACTGACATCTGCAAAGGTATTATCGCCTTTATTTCGAAACAGCACATTGGGTAGCGGGGAGAAGTAGCTATCGTTGACCATGTAGATGTCCTGCCAGCCATCATTATCGTAATCCAGCCAGGTATTTCCCCAACCCATACCAATATCA
>JBCBDH010000024.1:0-14618 GCA_038529855.1 Bacteroidota bacterium
GGAAACAGAAGAGATGAGCGCGATGCGATCCGCGTCAGAACAGTGAATGAGCTTTGCAAATTGATCTTTTAGCACTTGAACAGGCTCAAAAAAGTCGCTCTTGGGAATTTCATAGGGGCGCATTTTCTTGCGCAAAGCTGTGGTGCCGACCTCTGCCTGTCGTTTTAGCATGGGCGACATGGAAGCGCAATTGAGGTAAACGGTATGGTCTTCTAAGTCAAACAGCGATTTTTGGCACTCCATAGGACTTTTAGTGCCTAATATACAATTTATTCTTCCCCCCAGCGGTACGACACCAGGTCAAAACCTGCCAAATCCAATACGCGGTCAACGACCGTTGCCACCATTTCTTCAATGGTTTTGGGTTGGCTGTAAAAGGAAGGGACGGCAGGGCAGATAATACCACCAGCCTCTGTAATGGTTTTCATATGATTGATGTGGATCAGATTGAATGGGGTTTCTCTGGGGACTAAGATCAGCTTTCTTCGCTCTTTGAGTACCACATCAGCAGCTCTGGTGATCAAATCATTGGATATACCTCCCGCTATTCGCCCCATCAAGCCCATTGAGCAAGGACAAACAATCAGGGTATCATATCGGGCACTTCCAGAAGCAAAAGGGGCCATGAAGTCATTTTTGCTGTAAAATTGGAAGGGATAGTCTTCATAAGCCGTATTGCCCAGTTCGTGTTTCCAGTTAAACTTCGCATTATCGCTCATCACTACACCTACTGCAGCTAATTGATCGCTGAGTTTGGTTAATTTATCCAGGAGCAATTTGGCATAGATCGATCCACTTGAGCCACCAATACCAATGGCTATTTTTCGATTTCCAGTCATATTTCTCATTTATCCAGGCTTTTAGGCCGTCGTTTCCTCTCTTGTCCTGGCAAAGACAATCCCAACCTATTTTTGGGAAAAATCTCTGCCTATGCAATATTTCAAGCGGAGGAAGAATCTAATAGATGTTAGCTTAAAGTTAAAGCGGCAGCTCTGGAATGATACTTGAATCTATTTTTAATATCTTGTTTCTCGAGTGTGATTTTACACCTACTCTTAATGGAACAGTGAAGGTGTCAAATTGTTAATTCTATCACGAGTGGCTAAGCAAAATTAGGGGATATACCCTTCATTGTACAACCAAATATTTAATTAGCCCAACGAATTTTAATCCATACGATCATGATGAAAAATATGTTAAAGACCAGTTTTATCCTCTGTGTAGCCGCCTTGGCCTGCGCATTCACTTACACGCTTCCCAATGAAGAGCCCACGGCTAAAGCCAAGGTCGAGTGGTATACCTGGGAAGAAGCGGTGGAGGCCAATAAAACCAATCCTAAGAAGTTTGTTGTCGATATCTATACAGGCTGGTGTGGCTGGTGCAAGGTCATGGACAAGAAGACTTTTAGCAATGCCAAAGTGGCGGAATACATGAACGATAATTTCTATGCCATCAAGCTGGATGCGGAGCAGCGCGAAGACATCATCTTTAATGAGCACACCTTCAAATTTGTAAAAGGGGATCGCGGCAGAGGAGTACATACCCTGGCTTATTCACTTTTGGATGGCAAAATGTCCTATCCAAGTATTGTTTTCCTGGATGAACAGGTGCAGCGCATTATGATTTCTAAGGGATTCAAGGATTCTAAGGACTTTATGAAGGACCTGAAGTTTGATGCTGAAGAAAAGTATAAGGATAAGTAATTTCCAGCTTTTGAAGTACAAGATGTAAGGGCAAAGGGCTTGGGGCTAGGTTCCAGGCCCTTTGCTATTGATATTGGATCAATGAGCGGTATTTTCAGCTGGAATAGTGCGGTTTTTCTGCTCCTGTACCATCTCGTCCAAATCGTAAAATTTCCAACTCAGGCGCCCCTTTTCGATCTGATGTTCAAAAACCAGTATGCTATCTGGATTGAGATTGGTCACCCAAGGCGGGATCGTTTCACTCCCCATTGAATTATTGATTCCCGATCCCAAAAACCAAATGCCCTCCTGGCTCTGGTAAGAAAAGGTTTTGCAACGCTGTCCTACATCTCCACCAATCAGTATTACCTGTACCCCTCTTTGCTGAACCTCTGTGAGCAAGGGATAAACCAATTCCTCAAAAGAACCTGCTGGCTCACAGCTAAATCTTGACTTGGGGCGATAATAGTGAAATAGGGTATCAACATCCAAGTCATTTCTGGCAATGGAGTTGGTCAGCAGCGCATGATGATGCAAAATGACGAAGTAATCGGCCTTTTGAAGCGTATCACAGACGTTTTTAATCAGTTGATACTGCGCATTCATTTCCTCACAACCCGCCTCGTATTTAGGCAATTGAGGATGCTCAAAACAGGTATTCCAAACCATGAGATGGATGCCATCAAAGTAGTGCTGATAAAAGCTGGGGCGATGGGTAAATTCGGGAATCATTTCAGGATGTCCACTGGTCAGATCGTGATTGCCTACCGCCCAATGGGTAGTGGAAGCACCGAGATGGAGGAGGCTATCTAGATAGACTAAGGTGGCCCTTTCGCCGCTGCTTCTGGCGCAAATATCACCGCCCATCCAAATACCATCATATAGCTTGGGCTTCAAGGCCGCAATTCGAGGATCAACTCGATTATTATCATCGGATTTCCAATCGTAAGTATGCCCTAAAAAGAGGTATTTCTTGCTTGGAGTTTCCGGCTGACAAGCCAGGAGCAGTAAGCAAAGTCCCAAAAATCCTATACGGAGGCTTCTCACAGGCGACGCAGTTCTTTGGTCATTTGATTGAGTTCTAATTCTAATTCTTGGACGCTGTCGAGGGAATGGCTGTTGAGCATGCGAAGCGATAGGGTGTCGATGGTTTGCAGATAGGTCTTGTCGAGTTCTAGCTGGGTGCGCATGGATTCCATATTGGCCAGGTCTTCATAATGCGATTCGCGGAGCAGTTTGAGCTGTTCTTGTTTTTCGCCTATGGCTTTAAGCATTTGGTGATTATCGCGGAGGGTGAGCAATTTGGTGCGACAGCTTTCGTAGAAGCGGATTTTGGAGCTGCGCAATTCCAGTTCTTTTTTGAAAGCACTGATGAGTTTTTCACTTTCAGCTAGAGTAGGAGCCTTGAGGCTTTTGGAGGCTTTGATCTTTTCCTCGATTTCTGCTATACTTTTGCGAATCTCTTTGATCTCTTCTCGATTTTTATGGATTTCTTTTGCACAAGTATCCATTCTTTGGTCGATGATGCCCTCTGTGCTTTTGGCATAATTGGCTTTTCGTTGTCTTCTCTTGCGTTCCTGATATAGGTAATAAGCACCCAAACCAATCATACTGAGCAGACAAACCAGTAAAAAGGCCAGTTTGTTGATGCGAATCAGAAAGAAGAGGCTGACAAATAAGAGGAAGAAAAAGACGAATCGCCCTAGGCCCCAGGGAGAATTTGGTTCACCTGGAGAAGAATCATTTTGTTGAAATAGGGCCATAGTGGTTACAATGAATAAGCAATTTGGCTCAGTCTTTCGAGCAGAGTCGTAAAAATAGAGATATTTTTTAAACCCTTTAAGAAAAATCTTGTTGTACCGTCAACTCAAGTTTTGTTGAAATTATTGCTTACCGAAAGGTAGGCGGTTTTTTGTTTGTTTATAGTTTTTCAGGCTCTCTGCTCGGGGAGCCTATTTTTTTGGGCCCTAGTCCCGTCCTTTCCAATTCTCTTCTCTTCATCAACTAAAGTGCTAAAAGCCGTCCAAGGCGCTGATTTTTAGGGATAAAAATCTATTTTTGCGGATGATTTCTCAATCGGAAAAGTGCCTGTTACAAAAAAAACGATTTGCTAGATGAATAAACTGCAGAAAATACTCGATATGTACATCGAGGAATTTACGAATAATATTCCCCTCGATGAATTTATATTAAATATATTGGTAGTCGCTGCATTGACTTCCCTCCTTCGTTTATTTTACATTCGCTATGGTTTTGCCATCTCTAATCGCCAAAAGTTTGCCAATAACTTTTTGCCCTTGGCCCTGGGTACCATGCTTATTATTATGATCGTTAAGTCTTCAATCGCCCTATCTTTGGGTCTGGTCGGGGCCTTGTCGATTGTGCGCTTTCGCGCAGCAATCAAAGACCCTGAGGAGTTGACTTATCTGTTCATTACTATTGGGATTGGGCTGGCTGGTGGGGCCAATCAGCCTATTCTGGCCATCGTGGCCTTTGTGCTGATTACGGGATTGCTCTTTTTGCATCGCCTGATCTCAGGTAAGGCTGCTTTTAGAAAGGAGGATAAATTATATGTCAATATCAATACTGATGTAGACGATCTGTCTGCAATCACCAAATTGCTAACTGATACCTTTCCCTATGTCGAACTCAAAAGGATGGATACCCTCGAAAAAGGGCTTGATCTGGCCTTTATATGCAAAGCAGAATCGATTGACCAACTGGCGCAAGCCAAAAACAAGATTACTCAATTGTCAGGTGCTACCCGGCTTTCTGTTGTAGATCAACCGGATTTGATTGTATGATTTTATCGGATGTTTCATCCAACTCAAGCATTCGCAAAAAATTAGGGATGAAGGGCTTTGCCGCCCTCTTGGCATTAGCGGCACTGCTGGGGCTTTGGTATGGCTGGCCCCAAGCCCCAGCCTCTGCGCTCTCTACGGATGAGTGGGTGCGCTGTACGGCTGAGCATCGCGAAGGGGAAGACTTTGTGGACGATGGATACCGCTTTGGCTTTGGGCATCGTCAATCAAGTGAAAAGGCATTTAGTGGGCGCTACAGTTGCTTTTTGGATAAGGGCGAGGGCTTGCAATTTGGTTTTGGCTTTGATATTCCACAGGTTCAGCCAGGCGATGTGTATGAGGCTTATGTTTGGCGATATCGGGCGGGAGCGACTTTGGAGCAAAGAATGGATGGCTTTTTAGTGGCTTCTGGCGAAGGCAGCGGCGAGTTTTACCATTCTAAATACCTTCCTGCTGATTCGCGCGACGGATGGGAGCAAATTCGGGTTTCCTTTAGTATTCCAATAGATAAGTCGATAGAAAAGGTCAAGGTTTATGTCTATACAAGCGGGCAAACGCCCGTCTATTTTGATGATCTTTCCGTTCGAAAAACGGGGAATATCCAAGAAGAACTACTAGCCCTTCCTCCCAAACTAAACCTAAAAATCCAATCTGAAGAATTGGCCAAGCTGCGGCGCAAGCGAGCGGAGGCGATGCGAGTGGGCCTATTGGAGCGTGAAGAAAAGGATTGGGTCAAGGCGCGTATTGAAAGTGGAGGCAATAAAGAAGAACTGCTCAGCGCTTATCTGCGTCTGAAAGGCGACTGGCTGGATCATCTGGTGGGAGATAAATGGTCCTTTCGAATCAAACTGCGGAAGGAGAATACTTGGAATCGGATGATGAATTTTTCCATTCACACCCCAGAAGCGCGAAGCCACTTGCACGAATGGGTCTTACATCAACTTTTTGAGCGAGAGGATGTACTGACCACTCGTTATGATTTTGTACAAGTTGATCTCAACCAAAAACCTTTGGGGATTTATGCCTATGAGGAGCATTTTGACAAATTGCTGGTCGAGTATAAACATCGCAGAGAAGGTCCCATTGTCAAATTTATTGAAGATGGTTTTTGGGCGGGTATCAAACGCCAACTCGAACAAGTTGATGGTGTGGATTACGATATTGACCAATCAGTTCGCCTTATGGAAACGGCAGAAATCAAACCCTTTAAAGAGGGAAAGATCGCTGCTTCTGAAGTCTTGTCCAAACAATACGAACTGGCACAAAGCCTCCTGCATCAATACCGTTATGGTCTCAAATCAGTCGAGGAGATTTTTGATATAGATCGCCTGGCGCGTTATTATGCCATTTGTGATTTGATGGGCGCCTACCATGGCCTGGCCTGGCACAATCAGCGTTTTTACTACAATCCAGTGCTGTCTCGTCTTGAACCCATTGGTTTTGACGGTTTTGCATCCTATGTTGGCAATCGAAAATCGCTATTGGGACAAGGGGCCTTTAATCAAAGACGAATTGATGAAGAACGTCTGGATAATAAGCTTTTTCTAGACCAAAAATTCACAAGGCTTTATATCCAATACCTCTATCAATACAGCTCTAAGGAATACGTAGAGCGCTTTATGGCAGAAATAGAAGAGGGTTTAGCCAGTCGAGAGATATTATTACAGCAGGAGTTTACAGACTATCGCTTTGATCGCGAAAAAATGCGTCAAAATTGCCATCGCGTCCATTTGATGATCCTCCCGCATGATCAATTGAGCCTGCGAGCTTACACTTCTGATAAAAGCACCTTTAGCAAAAAGCTCAAAATAGCCAATACCCACAGTCTGCCCATTCAATTGATTGGCTATGGCCCAAAAGCTAATCGAATGACAGATACCCTTGAAAGTCCCATGATTTTTGAGGCTTTCACCCCGCGATTGGTCAAACAAGCCATTGAGGCCAATACGGAGAGCAATATGGTCTTGGATACCTTCAGTGGTTCGACCGCTTGGCAAGCCTATCGCGAGCAAGAATTTATCAGTTACAGCGAACTCCCCGTCAAACCCAGTACCCAATACCTATTTTACCAGCTTTTAGGACTTGATTCCATCTTCCAAAGTCCCATTTCTATTTGGGATATTCCCCTTCCCCAAATCCCCAACCAAGAACTGCTATCAACGGTCCAATTACAGCGCAATCCAATCTATAATGTAAGTGATCAAATGATTTATTTTAAGGCAGGAGAGCATCAAGTCAGTCGTCCCCTCATCATCCCTAAAGGCTATCAGGTGATCTTTGAGGCGGGAACCAGTATCGACCTGATTAACCAGGCTTTCCTACTGTCCTATTCACCAATCTTTATGTATGGAACAGAGGAGGCACCTATCACTATCTTATCCAGTGATCAGACGGGAATGGGATTTACGGTACTACAAGCTGGAAAGGAATCAAAACTCAAACACGCTATTTTTGATCATCTCAATACCCTAAATTATAAAAACTGGACCCTGACTGGTGCCGTCAGTTTTTACGAATCTGATGTCAGTATTGATCGCTGTGTTTTTCGAAACAACCATTGCGAAGATGCCCTCAATATCATTCGATCGGAATTTAGCCTCAATAATTCGCTCATCAGCCATACCTTTGCTGATGGATTGGATGCGGACTTTTGTAAGGGCTACATTGGTCGTACAAGGGTGGAGCATACGGGAAATGACGGAATGGATGTGTCAGGGAGTAATATCATTATTGACAATTGTCAGCTACAGTTCTGTGGCGATAAGGGCGTCAGCGTGGGCGAAGAAAGCGATGTGACCATTTTTTCTATTGACATCAGTGATTCAGGTCTAGCCATCGCTTCCAAGGATTTATCCGTTTTAGTGATTGAAGACATCAATTTATCCAATTGCGAATTGGGCTTCACGGCTTTCCAAAAGAAACCAGAATACGGTGGTGCCAACATCATTGTCAATCAGTATAAAGCCAATAATATCAAGCGTTTGTACAATATACAAGCCAAATGCGCCTTGCAATTAGTCGACAAGGTTATTCGGCCATAAGCTATGCTAATTACGAGAACGATATCGGAAAAGAAACCCTTTGGTCGTCTTTTAAAATATACCCTCTTGCTGGCTGCAGCCATTGGGCTGTTCTACTATTTATTGCTGCCTTGGTATTGGATTCAGCAAAGTCTTAGCGATCCCCAACTCATTTTATGTGATGCTGAATTATCAAAACGAGGCTTTTTTATTTCCAATGGCCAGCAATTCAAGGCGGGGCATTTTCAAACCAAAGAGACGGCCTTTAATGGCCAGCATTCCATGAAATTGCCAAAGAGTGATGGTTTACAATTTGGAATGGAGTATGACTGGACGAATTTTGAGAAGGGAAAGAGCTATGTAATCAGCGTTTGGGTAAAGAAAGAGGCCCCTGTCGTCGACTGCCAATTGGTGGTCTCCAGCCCAAGTGAAGAACAGTTTTATCTTGCTTCTAATGAGTTGGGAGATGGGCAAAAGCGGGGTTGGAAACAGATTCGAATGACGGTTTTCATCCCCAAGCATTTTTCACATGATGCCCTAAAGGTGTATGTCTATAGCAATGGACAGGCAGCCGCTTATTTTGATGATCTGCGCATAGCAGAACTGGCTGTACAAGGACCACCAAGTATTTTTCAAGCCCAACAGCTTCAGCTAGAGCTTGAAGATAAGGCGTATCGCCAAATTACCAGATTGCGAAACGAGGCATTAAAAAAGGGGCTTTTGGTCACACAGGAAGACAGTTGGGTCAAGGGAAAGCTAGTGGATGGAGCAGAGGAGCTACCTGTCAAGCTCCGTTTGAAAGGCGACTGGCTGGATCATCTACAAGGGCAAAAGTGGTCTTTTCGCATCAAAGTCAAAGACCCCAATGCCTGGAACCGCCTGAAGACCTTTTCGCTACAAACACCAGAGGCTCGCTATTATGCGCTGGAATGGTTGCTGCATTGCTTTTGGGAGCGGGAAGATGTACTGACAACGCGTTATGATTTTGTACAGCTCTCACTTAATGATCAGTTTTTAGGGACCTATGCCTATGAAGAGCATTTTGAGAAATATTTGGTCGAATACAAACAGCGCCGCGAAGGGCCCATTCTCAAATTTACAGAATCGGCCCTTTGGGAAGTGCGTCTGCGACAAATCAAGAGGGGGCATCTGAATAATTTCCAGCGCCCAGCCATTGCCGCCATGGAACAATCCAATATCCAGGCTTTTCAAGAAGAAAAAATAAAAGACAATCCCGCGCTGCTTCAGCAAATGGAAGCGGCTCGCGAATTGATGTATCAATACCAACAGGGCCTCCAACCCGCCAAAGCGATTTTTGATCTCCCTAAAATGGGGCGTTATTATGCCGTTGCCGATATTATGGGGGCCAATCACGGCTACATCTGGCACAACCAGCGCTTCTATTACAATCCCGTCATTGGAAAGCTAGAACCCATTGGCTACGATGGCTTCTCTGGACGCCCTCGTCGCGATCCGCTCGCTCTGGGCAAGGCCATGATTGAAAATGGCCCACCAGAGGATGTCGTGGCCATGTGTAGGTTATTTGATGATCCTGATTTTATAGAGGCATATATGGAGGCGCTTTACAGATTGACGGAGGAAAGTTACCTGCAACAATGGCTGGATGAAGCGTGGCCTGGTCTTTCTCAACGCATCGATTTTTTAAAGGCAGAATTTCCAAAAATGAAGATCGAAAGACAACGCATTATTGATCGAGCCAAAGCCATGCGACAGCGCTTTTTGCCTTTTCAGAGATATTCTATAAAAGCTCGTTGGAAGCAAGGGGAAGATGGACAAAGGACTTTAGAATTGAGCAATATTCACGAAATGCCTCTAAAGGTGGTTGCTTGGTCGACAGCAGAAACCCAAGTACCTTTGCTATTTGAGCAAAGCTATCCTCTTGGTCCCTTGCGCATTGGCTATCCTCGACCTAAACGCGAGATAGAGCTGCCCAAGGAGGCACAATTTATTTATTATCAAGCCTTTGGTATTGATAGTCTTTTTCAAAGCCCCATTCAGCCTTGGATCAATAGAGGAGAAAAACCCATTGCTGTTCAACAGCTATTGGCCAAAGGACCACCAATTAATCGACCTTACTGCCAAGTTAAGGACCAGGTCGTACTTTTTGAAAAAGGTAATCATGTGATTCGAGAATGGATTGTAATTCCACCAGGTTATGAGGTGTATATGGAGGCTGGACTTCAATTGGATATTCAAGCAGGGGGCGGTTTTATTTCCCAATCTCCCGTCTATTTGAAAGGCAATGGAGAAGAGCCCATTTTAATCCAATCCAGCGATCAAAAGGGGGGTGGATTTACGGTACTGGAAGCGGAAAAAGCCTCTGGTTTGGATTATGTAATTTTTGATGGACTCAATAGCTTGCAATACCAAAGTTGGAATCTTACTGGAGCCGTTTGCTTTTACGAATCGGATGTGCGGATCAATAACTGCATCATTCGAAATAATGTCTGCGAAGATGCGCTCAATATTATTCGCTCCAAATTTAAGGTCCAAAACAGCCGAATTGAGCAGACCTTTTCCGATGGGTTTGACGCTGACTTTTGTGAGGGAGAATTGGTGGATTCGCATTTTGAAAAAACGGGAAACGATGGTATTGATTTTTCAGGCAGCCAAATTAGCGTACAGAATTGTACCCTACGGCAATGTGGAGATAAGGGGATTAGCGTAGGAGAAGAATCCAAAGTAGACATCTACAAGGTTGATATTGACGGAGCGGTTATTGGCATTGCTTCCAAAGATTTATCCTATGCTCGCGTCCGCTCCGTTCGATTAGCCAATTGCAATCAAGGCTTTGCCGCTTATCAAAAAAAGCCAGAATACGGACAAAGTACGATCTATGTCCAATCCTACTCTGCAGAGGAGGTCAAATATTTACACACGATTGCCCCTCGTTGTACTTTAGAACTTCAGGGACGCGTCATCGTAGGCGAGTAAAAATAAGATATGCAGTTAAAAGACCATCAAGAGACAACCAAGATCATTGGCCAATGGCTGATGAGGAGTTTGTTGTTGTTGACCGCGGGTTTATTTGCCTTCTATGTGTTGATTCCCACTTACCTGAGCTGGCTCACGAGAAAAGATCGACAAGTCATCCACTGTGATATGGAGCGCACCTGGCAGGGCTATTATGTATCAAATGGGCAATGGTTTAGCAATGGGAATCGTCCTTCCAGGGATTATGCGTTTAGCGGACAGCAATCTGCTTTTTTGGATCGGGGTGAGTATTTTCAATGGGGCCCAAGCTATCAGACCAAATCGCTGGAGCCAGGTGCTTACAAGGCTTCAGTGTGGCGATTGATTAGTACGAAAAGAAAAGGACGAGCCTTATTGGTGGTAGAGCAGCAAGGAGAAGGGGCACTTAAAAAAGAGACCAATGAGCCCGTGCGCAAAGAGTCGAATGAGTGGGAACAGTTGGAAATTTATTTTGAACTTACCCCAGAACTAGCGGCTAAAGACTTGCGTATTTTTGTTTGTTCGGATGGCCAGGGTAAAGTGTACTTTGATGATTTGCGTATCGAAAGATTATCGGAAAGTCAGAAAGCTTCTGAAGCCAATTTGGCACAAATTAAATTGCGGCTCAACGAAAAAGCCATGAATCAAATTCGCGCCAAACGCAAATCGGCTTTTGATGCGGGTTTATTGATTACGAGCTCTGATGATTGGGTCAAAGGAGAGCTACAGGAGGGAGACGAGCAAGTACCTGTCAAGATGCGACTAAAAGGCGATTGGGTTGATCATTTGGAAGGAGAGCAATGGTCCTTTCGCATCAAGGTCAAAGACCCTTTTGCTTGGAAACGCATGAAGGTTTTTTCCATCCAAAATCCCAAAACGCGTTACTACATATGGGAATGGCTGATTCATCAACTGTGGGAGAGAGAGGATGTGTTAACGACCCGCTATGATTTTGCCCAAGTCAAACTCAATGGGCAAGACAAGGGCTTGTACGCCTATGAAGAACATTTTGAAAAACAATTAGTCGAATCTCGAGCGCGTAGGGAGGGGCCTATTTTAAAATTTTCAGAGGAGGCGCTTTGGGCTTCTCGGGCGCGAAATTATGGCGTTTTTAATTCTCATCGAGAAGAGCTTGGTCCATTAATGGCGCAAGTCCAGCACGCTCGCATTGAAGCCTTCAAAGAAGATCAACTTCAAGCGAATCCACAACTCAAGGCGCAATTAGAGCAAGGGCGAAAACTGATGTTTCAATACCAAAATGGGCTGACTGCTCCCGAAGAGATATTTGATTTGGAGCGCATGGCCCGCTATTTGGCCATCAGCGATTTTATGGGGGCTTTTCACGGTTTGGTTTGGCACAATCAACGTTTTTATTACAATCCCATTATTGGCAAACTAGAACCCATTGGCTATGATGCTTTTGGTAGTAAACCAAGAAAGCCACTGTTTTTGTCTTTAACCTCCAGCCGAATACATCATCCCCATAATGTGCACCCCTGGAAGCGTTTGTATTATGATGAAGCATTTGCCACTCTTTATGCCCAATGTCTGATGCGCATAAGCAGCGATGCTTATTTAGAAGATTGGCTCGATGATTTAGGACCCGCCATTGACGAGCGAATGACTTGGTTAAAAAAGTCCGCTCCTGAATTTTCCTTTAGTCGAAAAAAGCTTTGGGAAAGAGCGCGGCTTGCCCGCGCAGCTATGATGCCCTATGAAGATTTTTCTTTGATCAGTCGTTGGCACCAAGTGGATGGAAAACGGATGCTCAATTTACGCAGTATTCACGACATGCCCATTCGGGTTTTAGCTTTTGGCTTTACCTTACAGCAAAGGGATTATCCATTGGAACAAGCTGAAATACTTTTGCCCAGCCCCATGCAATTGGATACCCTTTCCAAGGACTTTGATTTGCCCAAAGGGATTCAATACGTCTTTTACCAAGGTATTGGAATCGACTCTGTCTTTGTGGCACCGCTGACCGATGTACGTGCTTTGGAACAACAAACGCCAGCGCAAGCACTATTTGGCAATGGGCAATTGAAATTTAAACCCTATTTCCGTGTAGAAGGGAAAAATATTTATTTCAAAAAAGGCAAACAACGCGTTCCAGGCGACATCATCATTCCCAAAGGCTATCGCGTCTATTTTGGGCCTGGGGTCCATTTGGATTTGGTTAGAGGAGCGGGCTTTATTTCCCAATCGCCCGTCTTTATGGAAGGACAAATTGACGAACCTGTCAAGATTGGCTCAAGCGACTTTTCCGCCAGCGGTTTTACGATCTTACAAGCCCATGAACCTTCCCGCTTTAGGTATGTTCAATTTGAAAATCTCAACTGTCTAAATTACGATGGTTGGACATTGACGGGAGGGGTAAGCTGTTATGAATCAGATGTGGACATGGCCCATTGTCAGATTCTAAATGGCCAAAGCGAAGATGCGCTCAATACCATTCGCTCCCACATAAAAATCGAAGACCTCCTGATCCGCAAAACCCTTTCTGATGGCTTGGATGCTGATTTCTGTACTGGCTACATTCGCAATAGCCGTATAGAGCAAACGGGTAATGATGGTTTGGATATTTCGGGTAGCCAGATCGAATTGTCGGGTAGCCATATGGAAAACTGTGGCGACAAGGGAATAAGTGCAGGAGAAGAAAGCCAGTTGAGTATTGACAATACCCAGATTATTGGAACAGTGATTGGGGTAGCTTCAAAGGACTTTTCAAAAGTTCGCATTGAGAGCATTCGATTGGAAGATTGCAATCAGGCTTTTGCGGCCTATCAGAAAAAACCAGAATTTGGCCCATCGAGTATTGAGGTAATCGACTACCAAGCAGAAGATATCAACTATCTCTACACCATTGGCCAAAATTGTCGATTGGATTTAAAAGGGCAAATACTCTATGGCGAATAGGGATATTTAACGAATCTAATACAATATTTTAATCATCTATTTGGTTTATTAATCCGTTGTTGTGAAACAAACAGCATTGCTAATACCACTTTTTTCGCTCTTTGTTTTTGGACTTTGCTGTTTGCTGGGAGCGTGCAATGACCAAGCTGCTGAAAAGACGGCAGCCAATCGGACAGAGCGCTATCTCTGCCTTTCACATACCCGCGTTTGTGGCTACGGCCCACCAGGAATCAGTAGTGCGAGGTATCAAAGAATTGACTTTTCAGCTTTTGATGCCCTATTGCTAGGAGGAGACCTTTCCTGCGAAAGCAGTAAACACATGGAAACCCTAAATCATCTGGACAGCATTTTTCAGTTGAATAAAAGCAATACGCTATGGGCCCAAGGCAATCACGATGATAGCCGCCCCCATTTGATTTCTCTGGTGACCAAGCGACCAGATTTTTATACTTATCATCAATCTGGCAATACTTTCGCTGTACTCAATACGCAGAGAGATGAGGGCCATATTCTAGGAGCGCAATTGGAGATGTTACAACACATCGCTGACACCATTGAGGATTCCCACCACCTGATTGTATTGACCCACAAACTGCTTTGGATGTACAATCATGCGGTATTGGCCCAAGAAATCAAGTCGACTTCCAATGCCGAATTATGTGAAGAAGATTGGTGTCTGCAGCCCAATAATTTTTATGAAGCAGTTTATCCGCTGCTGCTCAAGGTCAAGCGAAAGGGCATTCGAGTGATGTGTATCGCTGGCGACATAGGAATCAACAGCAGCCAATTTGATTTTGAAACCATAGACGGCATCCGCTTTTTAGCAACGGGTGTCAATGACAATATACACAAAGACAAAGCCCTCGTGCTCATCCTCGACACCAAGGAGGAAACCATGAAATGGCAGTTTGTCAAACTAAGCGACTTACCACAAAAAATAAGTATCTAAATTTATTTTAAGGCATCTTTTAGATGTCTGTGTATTCACCATTAAGCTGGAAAGAATTACCTAAATCTTTACCTCATTGATACGTTTTTTTAACCCAGGACTTGGGGATGCGAGCCCGCTACGCTGCGAGCCCGCTACGCTGCGAGCCCGCTTACGCTGCGAGCCCGCTTACGCTGCGAGCCCGCTTACGCTGCGAGCCCGCTTACGCTGCGAGCCCGCTTACGCTGCGAGCCCGCTTACGCTGCGAGCCCGCTTACGCTGCGAGCCCGCTTACGCT
>JBCBDH010000024.1:14716-19923 GCA_038529855.1 Bacteroidota bacterium
CTGCGAGACCGCTTACGCTGTGAGACACCCAATTTCTCACAACACAGGGACTCTACAAGCGACCAAAGGGAGCCAGCCTCGCTTTTCTCGCAACGTAGTGATCTCGCAAGCGACCAAAGGGAGCTGCTCTCTCTTCTCGCAGCACAGCGATCTCTCTCCCTATTAGTCCAATCTAAAACAGTAAGATGAAAAAGATTGCAGGGCTTTTATTGATCACTGGATGGGCATTAACAAATGTAGTTGCTCAGTCGACTTCCGTAGAAGATAGGATAAGAGCGGTCATCGAAGAATTTAAAACATCAGAAGAAAGCACTTGGACGGCCTTGCCTGCGACGACTGAATTGATAGGCGTAGAGACTTCTGGTGAGGCTTTAAGCGTCTGGCTGCAATTTCCTGACCGCTTTTTGGAAGAGCAGTGGGATGAATTGTTGTATGAAGAACTATTGGAGCATATCCTTGGGCATACCTCAGACTTCGCTTATCAGCGTCTTCAATTAATGGCGAAGAATGAAGCAGGAGAATATGTTGATCTGTCTAGTTTTAATGCCTCTTATCCAGAGCCATCTCAGTTTGCTCATCTCAATGATGACCCCCTACCTTCGCGTAAAGGGGAAGATGGCTTTGCATTGGATGGATTGGATAATTTGACGCAGCCAAGAGGGCAGCTTTCTGGAAAAACTATTTGGCTAAGTGCAGGGCATGGTTGGCAATTTCATCGAAGGGGAAAGGATTTTGCTACGCAGCGTTCTAATCATTACGGATTGGTAGAGGATTTTGTGACGGCGGAGTTTGTCAATTACTATTTGCTCAAATACCTCTACAATGCAGGGGGGCAGGTGTGGACCGTTCGGGAGCGGGATATGAATAGTCAGGAGGTGATTGTGGATAAGAGTGATCAGGGGAATTATCGAGAGCAGGGGGCTTGGTCAAAAAGTAGGACGAAGGGATATGGGGGGAAGGCTTATCGCTATGCGATTACGAAAAAGAAAGAGACGGCGACAGCGAGGTTTACGCCGACTATTCCCGCCAGTGGTTTGTATTGGGTATCGGTGCGCTATGTCAGTGGGGCGAATCGGACGGTGGATGCGCGATATCGGATTCAGCATGCGGGAGGGGAATCAGTGGTTGGGGTGAATCAGGAGGTGCATGGTGATACCTGGGTTTATTTGGGGCAGTTTTATTTTGAAAAGGGGCGTAGTGGAGCCGTTATTTTGAGTAATCAATCTGCTGAAGTAGGGCAGGCCGTGATTGCGGATGCAGTGCGTTTTGGAGGAGGAATAGGAAAGAGTAAGGAGCCTCGATTTGAAGAGGCGGCAAAATATTATGCCCAATTTCAAGGCTATCCCAATCCAACTAACGATGTGCTTACTCGGCCAATGTATGCTGAGTGGGAATTGGAAAAGGGGAGTAGAAAGGAGCAGCGCAATGCAATTTATGTATCCATCCATACGAATGGAAGTCGATCAGATGGAACGGAAACCTACATTCACCATGCGAGACCCACACCTGGCAGCCGCACTTTGCAGCAGCACATCCATGGGGCTCTTATCGGAGACCTTCGCGGGGGATGGCAATCGTCCTGGAGAGATCGAGGCCGTAAGCGAGCTGATTTTGGCGAACTTCGCGGCCTACGGACGATGCCTGGCGTTTTGGTAGAGCTGGCTTTTCACGATAATCCAAAAGAAGCTCGGGATTTGACTACCCCTGCTTTTCGCCAGCTCACCGCCCGCGCCATTTACAAGGGGATTGCCCGATATTATGCAGAAAAGGATGGTAGGAGGGCTATCTTCCTCCCCGAAGCCCCTAGCCATTTACAGGCGCGTAGTCAAGGTACTGAGCGCATTGTACTGAAATGGAAAGCTCCGTCCTATGGGGGCATTCTAGGGGATCGGGCCAAGGGCTATAAGGTCTACATGAGTCAGCATGGAAAGGCTTTTGGTCCTGGTATTTACTGTGCAAAAAATGAATTTATCTTTGACCAATTAGAGGCTTCCAGCACCTATTATTTTAGGATCACAGCACTAAATGAGGGAGGGGAATCCTTTCCCACCGCTGTTGTTGCCGTTAAAACACCTTCTTCGGAAGCCCAGCAGGTCAAGTACCTGATCGTTGACGGATACGATCGGCTGGATCGCGGCTTGGCGCCCCAGATTCAGGAGCGCAAGCCCGCTTTTCGGCCATTGGGTAAGGTGCGTCGGGTCTTTTTGGAGCAGATGAATCAATTTGACTACATGGCTGATCATGCGAGTGCCCTGGCCCAAACCGCGGTGGCTTTTGATGGAGCCAGTAATGAGGCCGTTGCAGATCGCTTAATTTCATTAAAGGACTATGATGGAATTGATTGGTATTTGGGGCGCGAGTCGACCAATGATCAGACGCTGAGTGCCAGAGAACAAAAGGTACTTCGACAATACCTAGATCGAGGTGGGAAGTTGATTATTTCTGGTTCGGAACTAGCCTATGATCTGGATCACAAAAACAATGGTCGCTCCTTTTATCGCAATTATCTAAAGGCGACCTATCGAGGAGATAATGCCCAATGCTCGCGTTTTCAATCTGGGAAAAATAAATCCTTTAGCGATCTAAAAGCCTCATTGGCCAATTCAGCGTATGGCTATTATGAGGTGACTTCTCCCGATTTTATTCAACCGACAAAAGAAGCGGCTGCCGTTTTGCAATACCGCAATAGAAAAACGGCTGCTGTAGCCTATCAGGGTCGATTTGGGGTAGTGAACTTTGCCTTTCCTCTGGAAACGATAGGTAGTGACGAACTGCGAGCCACCCTCTTCCAACAATCTATTGATTTTCTGCATCGCGATGATCCCAAGGCCAAATGGGCTATTATTGCCGATATCCCTTCCAGTACGGGGGAAGAATTGGTCATCAATTTGCAAGGTGCTCCCGAAGGAAAAGCTACTTTTCGCTTAATAGATAAAAGAGGGAAAGCCTTAAAATCTTATAATTGGCAACACTACGGTCATGCGGACAAGACCCTCTTTTTGAAAGGTATCCCTCCCGATCTGTATGGATATGAATTGGAATTGTTGGGCAGGCGACAACGGGGTTTTCTGATTAAAGAATAAAACGAACGGTATATGGGTTAAAAGCAGGGCAGAGACAACCAATTGGCATCTGTCCTGTTTTATTTACCAACTAGTGTATTTTGTACACACGAAAATCCAAGTATTATGTTGATCAGATATTTTTTTCCCGCCTTGGTACTCGCCGTACTCAGTATTTCTTGTACTGGCCAAAATACCCTGGCGAAAGAATCCAAATCCATAGATATGACAAATCAACCAACACCCGAAGGCATGGAAGTCGCCACGCTAGGCACGGGTTGTTTTTGGTGTACCGAAGCAGTTTTTCAAAGTCTTGAAGGCGTTTCCTCTGCCATTTCTGGCTATTCTGGCGGTCATGTTGAAAACCCTTCTTACGAACAAGTAGTTAGCAAGACAACTGGCCACGCTGAGGTCGTTCAAGTGACTTATGACCCCAAGGTCATCACCTTTGAAGAGCTCCTGGAGGTCTTCTGGCGCACCCATAATCCAACGACCTTAAATCGACAAGGCAATGATGTAGGGCCGCAGTACCGCTCTGCCATCTTTTACCACGATGAAGTACAAAAAGCCGCGGCTGAGAAGTCGCTCAAAGAAACAGATGCTTCTGGGCTGTGGCCAGATCCGATCGTCACCGAAATTACGGCCTTTAGCAACTTTTATGCAGCGGAAGATTACCATCAGGAATATTATGATCGGGTAGGGGATCGCAATCCTTATTGTACCTATGTCATCACGCCAAAGGTGGAGAAGTTTAAAAAAGAATTTAAGGAGAAGTTGAAGAAGGAGCAGTAGGAGGGCAGTTTCGCGTCCGCCTAGCCCAGTGTGGGAGTAACTTCAAGTTACTCCCACACTAGGCGACACCTAGGCTACAGTTTTCCCCCCTCCCCCCATAAAGGACGCAGCAATCAAGAAATTCCATAAAAGAATGATCGCCTTTTTTCAGACAAGTAAACTTTCGAAAAGTAAGGCGATGACAATCAGTAACTTATAGTAAAGTTTTTTAGCCCATCCATTCAAAATAAACGCCCCTGCTCAGGGGGCAGAGGAGCATCCACTTCCTTCAATAAGTCTACATCATTCTCTCCAACTTTATTGACGCGCTTTGAAACCCTAAAGGCTTTCATCAATTCACTGGGAAAAGGTTGTATAGCAGCCAAGACGTCTTTTGTAGGAATATCCCTATCGATCCAGAGCGATTCCTGCTCTGGAAATAAGATGGCTGGCATGCGATTGTGAATATCGCGCATGAGCTCATTGGGGGGCTGGGTAAGTATGGAAAAGCTGTGGATGACTGGGCCATTTGGAGGCTGCCAGGTTTCCCAAATTCCTGCTACACAAAAGATTTGTTCCTCTTTTAGGACAATGCGGTAAGGGATTTTTTCTTTTCCGCGTTTTTTCCATTCGTAAAAACCATCTAATGGGACCAGACAGCGGCGTTTTTGAATAGCTTGTCGAAAGGCGGGTTTTTCGCTTATGGTTTCTATTCGGGCATTGATCATCCGACTACCTATGCTGGCCTCCTTAGCCCAAAAGGGGATTAAGCCCCAGCGGAAATATTGTAGATGTTCTGGTTCTTGATTGGTGATAACGGGATGGAGTTGGGTGGGGGCGATGTTGTAATTGGGGAGAACAGCAACCGTAGAGACTTTAGGGAAAAAGCTGGCTTTAAAGCGCACTTCTAGCTGTTTTTCGACTTGACTTAGGGAGGCTCTTCCACACATATATTTAAGGCTTGGTTGAGGAGTAAGATAAGAAATTTGGGCAGAGGATGGAGGACTTTGGGCGGAGATTATTTTGCTGTGGAATGACTTTGTTGGGAGGAGCAAGTTTAGCTGGTTTGAAGAGGCTGTTTGTTGGGATATTAGGTAGAATTGTCGGCGAGGTATAGCATAGTTGAACATAATGCGGATGGAAGTGATGATTTAGCAATTTGTTTGTATATTGTTCAGGTTGTGGTGGATGGATAGTGGAGCGTTTTATCTACCTTGATTTTGAGCAACTGCTTCCTTCCTAAATTTTGGGAGTGTTCGCGGTAAATATTAGAATTTCTCTACATTAAGCTCAAAATACTTCTTTACAATTAATAGGCTTAACATAGCCTCGTCAATCCGCCAATAATGGATACCTGCTGATTACTTAGCTTTC
>JBCBDH010000025.1:0-19884 GCA_038529855.1 Bacteroidota bacterium
TGTCTTCAATGGTAAAGAGATAAGAACAGCTATTGACATTACCACAACCATCTTCTGCATTCCAGAGAATGCGATGGGTACCCACTGGGAAGAAACCGTTTACACTGGCCGCAGTCGCATCAAAAGAAGTGACGGGCAGGTTGTTGGGATTGGGGAATGGGTAAATGCTGCCGTAGTTGTTGCTGTAACCCAAGAAATCGTAATCGCCATCGTTATTTTCGTCGATCTTGTAGTCGATTCTCAAATCTTCTGTTGGCGTACAATCGTCGCTGATACCAGGATCAAGTGATACCTCACCCACACACTGTGGTTCGTTGAGATTGGCGGAGTTGCCAAATCCATTGACAGTAATGTCTGCACAAGTGGCAAAAGTAGGCGATTCGCTGTTGAGCAATTTGATGACCTGTGTAAAGGACCACTGGAAAGGCGTTACGCCATCTTCATACAAACACCAGTCAATAACGGTCCATTCGCGGAATACCTTTACACAAGCATTATCGACAAAGGTGTAACGCGTATCATCAAAAGTAGCGGCAAGTAGGCTACAGTTGTCATCATCCAATCTAGGCATGCGGTCTTGGTCAAAGAAAATGTCCAGATTTGCTGGTGCAAAAATATCACCAACGGCATTTTGCTGGCAGGTCGTCAACTCAACATCGCAAGGCCATTCGATCAACTTGGAGCGAAACTCCAATCCCTGACCCAAATTGACCAAATCACAAGAACCAACATCACCAGCCGTAAATCGCCAGCAGACATCTGGAACATAGAATTCCTTGCAATCAATGATGGTAATGGTTTGAGTAGCGATATTACCCGCATTTCCGCCGTCATCAATGCCTTGCCAGCGACGGAGGATGGTACCGCGGCCACAGTTTAAGTTAGGGATGACGGTTTGTTGCAGGGAGAGACCACAATTGTCAAGGGCATACCCATCCTGTCCCCAATAAATATCGTATTGATCATCGTAGCAGGGATCATCGAAAATGCTGGCTGGTGCAAACTCACCAAAACGAGGATGTGCTGGGCAAACGCGATCGCGGATAATAATGGAATCCAAATCGCTTGTACTACCAATGACGACTTTACCAAAATTGGCGTCCAATTCATCTGTATTGGCATTGGGATTATCTGGATCAAAAGCAAACCAATAATCACAAGAAACAGTGATATTAGGTGGAGCTACGACAAAAGGAGGTAGTTTATCCTGTACTTCTACATTCACCATACAATCGCTGTAGTGACCATACAATGGCCCGCCAGGCTGCATGGCTTCTGGCAATACGCCATTATAATCGTCTGGGTTTTCACCAGCAGGAACCAAGAAAGGAAATTGCTTACCAAAGGTAAAAGGCTCTGGGTCGATGTCAAATACTCGGAAAACGACGACAACGGAGTCTACACTTAGGTCATTACAACAGAACTGAGCAAAATCATCAAAATAAGCTTGGCTCAGATTGTAGTTGGGATGGAAAGGAGGTGATCTTCTCAGGTCATCATCTCCATCAGCCCCATCGCAATCAATCGCCTGATAGTCTCCTAAAATAACGGATTCATTATTGATGCCATTGCCATTGGAATCAAACTGGTCCATCCGCAATACCTTAAACCAAACCTGGTCAGAGCAATTATCAAAAGAGCCATCATCAAAAGTAGAGGCGAAGGCTTTGGTAAGGCCCAAACCATCGTCGTCAGGATTAGAACTGGTCGTAAGAGAAACCACGGTATTTTGGTCGCAAATGGCTACTGGTGCGACATTATCTACGACAGTCAATTGAATGACAGAGTCGCGCTGGTTGCCACAGCAGTCAAAAGCAGAGTAGGTAATATCATAAGTACCTGGTGCCAAACCAGCAACGCGCCATACGCCATTGGTATTGGTGACAGTACCCGCATTAGCACCTACCGTGTAAGTCAGGTTTTCAGAAGAGCATTCATCGCTAAGGCTAGGGGCTGGAGCTATCCAGGTAGCTTCACAATTCCAGATGCCTACACTGGTCTCACTATCTTCGATACCTTCGATGATTGGGGCCTCATTATCTTCTACTTTGATGACCTGCGTACATTCAAATACTTCCCCGCTGCACCAGTCAAGGATGACCCACTCGCGAAGAATTTTGTAGCATCCATCGCTGCTTCCTGTAGTGCAAATATTGATGCGGGTATCTTCAAAAGAAGACTGTACACCACTACAGATGTTAGCACCTGGAACACCTGTACCAAACCACTTTACTTCGCTACAACCTGGAAATAATTCGTCAAATGGTGAGGGATGGCCTGCGTATGGATGATCGTCTGGCAATACGTTCCAGCCTAGCGGTGTGGAGCTACAGGGGGTATTGTCATTGGGATCTTTTCTTTGTGTACAGCTTAGAGCAGAGCTGTCCTGTCCAATACCAGTCCAGTTGGGTGGACAATCAATGCTCATCACACTTGGCCGCTCCAGCTGAATGGTTTCAGAGATGGTATTGCTGTTGCCACTGGCATCAGTAATGGTCCAGGTACGAGTAATCACCCTGTTGAAGGTGCCACAGGGATCATTGGATTCGCTGTCGCGTAGGGTCAGAACAGCATCGCCACAGGGATCAAAGCCACTAACGGTCCAGGGGCCGCTGAAGCTTGGGTCGTAATTAGAGGCAGATGGGTCTGGGCTGAGGGTTGGGAAATTCATTGGGTCAAATGGAAATCCTGGGGTACCGCCAAAGACGGGCTGAGCGCTCTGCGAGCAAGGAATGGTGACGGGCATAGCAGACCCCGTCAATGTAGGAATAAGGTTGTCTACTACGCTGAGTAGACCATCACAGGTATTGCCATTGACGGTATCGGTAACCGTCGCAGTAAGGGTTTGTCCAATGTTGGCAGCACTAAGCATATTGCCATAGCTATTGCCATTGGCGTCAGTGATTTCAACAGTAAAGATGCCCAAGTCTGGATAGGTTCCTTCGAGAACATCATCGGGCATTACCGTCGCTGAGCAATTTTGATCCAAAGCCACCTGGCCCAGATCATTACAAACCATAGAAGCCAGCTTTCTCTGCGGCTCCTCTTCTTCTGCGCTTACCGACCAAGTGGTCAGTAATAACAGACACATTAATAAACATGTAGACCGCTGGTAGAGCGATCTCTTGGACATGTTGAAAGGGGTAAAAATTTTCATGATTAAGACAATCATTTTTTAATTATGAGATTAATGTCAAATAGCTGATTCCTCAGCCGTATTATCTAGCGCAATAGGAGCACTGGCCTGATGGCTATGCATAAAAGCATCAGGCATTGCACCATACGCGTTGAGATACAATGGAATAGGACAATAAAGGTGTAAATGCGCCTTGTTGGCACAGAAGAAACTGTCGGAAAGATCAGCTCAGGCCGATAGCTATCCGCTCGGTTTTGGGAAAGGTTTAAGGGATGTTGGGATGGCAGACCTATCTAAGGGCTACACTCAGTTTTTGGGATGGGATAATTACATATGATGATCAAATATTATACCAAAATAATATATTTAAATAATTGTTTTTTAATTTTTTGTTATTCGTTTTGTTTGACGAGCAGGGTAGAGGGGGCTTGCTTGAAAGCACCATAAGGGATGCTTTATTTTGAGCTAAGCCATAGGATGTCTAGGTACTTTATTTGTATATCGGCTGTTGGGATGATTTGGAAAATACTTTGCTGTATGCATGGCAAAGTATCCATAGGATTTATATTTCTATAATATGATCTACGGGGGAGTTGGGGAGAGGTTGCGTTGAGAAGGGGACTAGGATTAAAAAAAATAATAACCTTAATCTTTCACCTCCGTTTATATAGTTAATACGGAATATTTAAGAATTTTGTATCTCGATTGTTTCTACAGAGCTATTTTTTGAAAAGCATAATTAATTAAACACATTTTATCATCCTAGAAAAAATATCAAATGACGATTTTAATAGATGCCCTTGGTTGGCTAGGTGCGATTGGAATTTTATTGGCCTATTATTGGTCGTCTAATCAAAAATTTGACGACTCCTTTAAATCAGTCCTTCAATATCAGGCGATGAATATCTTGGGAGCGGTTGGTTTGTTGATCAATAGCTTTTATTATGGTGCGGTGCCCTCTGTGATCGTCAATGCGATTTGGGTGGGGATTGCTTTTTATGCCTTGAAAAATACCAATCGGGCTAAATCCGTTGCCCTTTCTTAATACCTCAGGGATGGACAGCATCCCTACAAATACAAGACCTCATTGGATACCTAATCCAATGAGGTCTTATTGTTGATTAATAGCTGGTCAAGGGCTATTTACCTGAAGCATTGATAGCAGCCAGGTACTTATTCAACTCTTCCTTCACCTTAGGGAAAAGGAAGAGTAAACCAATCATATTGGGAAAGACCAGCGCCAGAATCATTGCATCTGAAAAGCGAATGACCGCATCCAGCGTTGCCGCAGCACCAACAACGATAAATAACAAGAATAAAATCTTGTAAGTAATATCTGCAGCCTGACTTCTACCAAAAAGATATTTCCAGGATTGAAGTCCATAATAAGACCAAGAGATCATAGTAGAAAAGGCAAAAAGGACAATAGCAATAGTCAATACATAGGAAAAACCTGGAAGTACGGATTCAAAAGCCATCGTCGTCAGATCGACACCACCTACTGAAGCGCCTGTTTCATTGAGGACGACATTGCCAGCACCATCTCCACCGTACTTAAAGATATCTCCTTCATTGAAGAAAATAATGACCAAAGCTGTCATCGTACAGATAACCACGGTATCAATAAATGGCTCTAATAAAGCAACAATCCCTTCTGAGGCAGGATATTTGGTTTTTACGGCTGAGTGAGCAATAGCTGCTGAGCCCGCCCCCGCTTCATTGGAAAAAGCGGCCCTTTGAAACCCTACAATCAAAACACCTACCAAACCGCCCAATCCAGCTGCAGGGGTGAAAGCCTGAGAGATGATCATCGCAAAGGCATCATCTACATAGGTAATGTTGGATACAATAATAATGAGACAGGCCAATACATAAATACCCGCCATAAAAGGAACAATTTTTTCCGTAACGTTGGCTATTCGCTTAATTCCTCCAATGATGACGATGGCAACTAATCCCGCGATGATAAAACCAATTATCGTCTTGATCGCCCCACCTTCCAAACCAAACATGGTCGTAATTTGTGCTGTGGCTTGATTAGCCTGAAAGGCATTTCCTCCACCAAAGGAGGCACCAATACAAAGCACTGCAAACAAGCCCCCCAATACCTTACCCAGAGCGCCAAAGCCTCTTTCGTCCAGACCTCTTGACAAATAATACATTGGTCCACCATAAACAGTACCATTGGCATCTACATCCCTATACTTCACCCCCAAAGTACATTCTACAAATTTGGAGGACATCCCCAGTAGGCCACAAACAATCATCCAAAAGGTCGCTCCTGGGCCACCCAGTGCAATCGCTACCGCTACCCCTGCAATGTTTCCCAATCCTACCGTTCCAGAGACCGCCGTTGCCAAAGCCTGAAAGTGACTCACCTCGCCTTCATCTCCCTCGTCTTTTATCGTATCAACAACGTCGCCATCCACCGTATTTACGGTATCGCTAGTGACAGGCCCTAGTTCATCGTCCAGGTCATCATATTTTCCTCTTACGACATTGATCGCCAGGGGAAAACGCCGAATGTTGACAAAAGAAAAGTAAATAGTAAAAAATAAAGCACCCAATACCAAGAGTAAAACAACGACAGGAATCGTGATGGTGTCAGTAAACGGAATACCCGTCAGTACCAATCCTTCCCACCAATCCGCAACGGGTTCGAAGGCGTCGTTGATGCGCTGGTCTAAGCCTCTTTCTTCTTGAGCAAATAATAAAACTGGGCTAATCAGTATCGCAATAGCCAGTAAAAATCTTTTTTGTATAGCAGACATAAATAATGTTCTAAGTTCTCAAATGGTCTTACGAGGGCCTCAAGGTATCCACTTATTTTTTTATTTTCAAAGGAATAGAAATAAAATTCCGCTACAATAGCCCCATGCGATGGATACGCCTGGATAGGACAACTTGGCCAAAAGGTATTTGGCCGCCCTCGTATTTGAGCGGCTACAGCAAGTAGTTTAATTTTCTTTGGTGAGGTATAAGTGGTTGATTATGAGTGGTTTGAAAGGAATAATATCGAAAAGTACAAATGAATTATGGAATTTTGTAGACTTTACCCCAGCTTTGAAATCAGCTATTGACATAGCCGCTGGGACTTTTAAGGGAAAGTTTACTTTAAAGAGGTGCAAGAAGGCCTACTAGAAGAGAATCTTTGCAAGTCAAACGTCTGTATAAGTCCAAGTAGGTTGGTCCTTTAGGGCTTACTGGCGGCAGTATTAAAGGCAGGGCATCGCTCCATTGAAGCTTCTCAAAACCCAGGGCCCCCTTAGCAGTGTATTCATTTCTACTGCTCCAAAGGCTTCCAATTCACCTTGTTCATGATCAACACGGATGTGGCCCAATCTGGACAAGACTTGATCAAAGCATCCTGAAAAGCCTTCAACTGGCTGGCCTGGTCCCGAAGCGGATCAATAATAGCCCTTGCACAAACCTTAGCTTTTTGGCGCTCCTCGATCAAATCCAAATCGCTGCGCTGATAGGCCGTAGAGTCTCCAGCCTGAAAATCTTTGCGAACATCATTGCGCAACTCATACAATACCTTGTAGCAGGCGCAAGCTGAATCGGCCATGGCTGAAATATCGCCAATCACCGCAGCTGGTTTTTGAGCTTCCGCTGCGGGAGCTGTTGCTTGTTCGGTGACTTTAGCCTCATTCTGGCAGGCAAAGAATAAGCTACTTAGCAGACTAATACTTAGAAACAGACGTATGGTTTTCATATGGATAGCTGTTTGTATACGCTGACAAAGGTAAAAATAATGCCAAGAAACTTACAGAATACCCGCCAAGGGGCCTTTGCTAGCAAAAAGTTGATCCACATGGGCTTCCACTTGCTTATTACCGATCAAAGGTGGCGCGTGATGGGGTTTGATCCTAGAGTCCATGACCAAGGGCCCGCGACAGCCCCAGTGTTTGAAACTGGTAAAGCTGTTTACACCATAAATATCGTGAGATGGATTAGCGCGGGTAAAAGCGACCCATAGAAAATTGTTTAAGGTAGCACTCGTAAACTGACTATCGTCCACCAGGAGGATCAAAGGCCATTCCTCCAAAGTATAGCCTTCCAATGCCTTGACCAAATGTTCGGCCTGACGGCGGGCATCTTCATCAGCTAGGTAGGGGGGAGCGCTGATAGCGAGTATGCCAGGTAGGACGACACTTGGCTTAGAAAAACCAGTGGGAAGCGTCAAATTGCTGGGGACTTCTTTTCCGAGCTTGCGCAAGGGATCGCCACAGCAGGCAATGATCACCTTAGAACCTGCATTCCATCCTGTTCCTGAGTAATCGAGCGTATCAATAGTGGTTTTGGTATGGAAATGAAGATCACGTGTCCAGTCTACTCTTTCCAGTACATGTTGAAAGAAATAAGGAATATCATGTGTACTTAGTTGAGGGTTATCCCCTTGAGCAGCGATAAATAGAAATTTGGCCAGGGAGGTTTGGCCCGAACCAATGATTCGATTGGCTTGGGTAAGAATTTCTTCTGGTACGCGCTCGCGAAAGGGCATATAGCGCTCGCTTCCAATAGCCAATAGCAAAGGATGTACCCCTGCGGCATCTACGGCATTGATTTCTTTGACTCCTGGAAATTCTTGAGGGGTGAGGAGTTTGACCAGTTTGTGGATTAAATAGCCAAAGCTAGAATCCTCTTGTGGTGGTCGTCCTACCACCGTGAAGTGCCAAATGGCATTTTTTCGATGATAAACATTATCGACCTTCATCACTGGGAATTCATGCTCCAAGCTGTAGTAGCCCAAGTGATCTCCAAAAGGCCCCTCTGGTTTCTTGATATTTTTGAGAATGGTTCCTGTGATGCAAAAATCTGCATCTCCAGAAAGCACATGTCCATTTTTTCGCAAATAGCGGAATCGACGCCCTCCCAGCATACCCGCAAAAGTCAGCTCTGACAAACCCTCTGGCATGGGCATAATAGCGGCGAAAGCATGAGAAGGGGGCCCGCCTATAAATACGGTAGCTCTGAAAGGCTCCTGAGAGGCATTGTACTGAGTATGGTGTACGCCAATGCCGCGATGCAATTGGTAATGCATACCAATTTCATCATTTTGGACATATTCATTGCCAGATAATTGAATGCGATACATGCCCAAATTGGACTGCATCATATTTCTATTATTGGGCGGTAGGGTAAAAACTTGTGGTAAAGTCACAAAAGCACCTCCATCATCTGGCCAGGACTTGACCTGTGGCAATTGGTCAACGGTGGTAGTTCCGTAGGTAATGGGGGCGCCAAAACGCGCCTGCATAGGTAGTGCGGATAAAGCAGTAAAAGGGGCAGAGAGATAACGCAAAGGGGAGCGCAGCAAATTGGTTGGATCCGCTTTTAGCTCAATAACCTTTTGCACCTTTTCTATCGTATGGCGGAAGATAAACTCCGTTCTTTCATGGGTACCATATATATTGGAGATTGCCCGAAAGGGACTTCCTTTTACTTTTTCGAATAAAATGGCGGGGCCACCAGCATCATAAACGCGGCGATGAATTTCTGCCATTTCGAGATTGGGATCGACTTCTTTTCTGATTCTAACAAGATGACCGTGCTTTTCCAAATCCAATACACAGGCTTCCATACTACTGTAAGACATGGGCTAATAACATTCAGTGATTAATTTCAATATTGTATCCAACAGTCCAAAAAAAGAATGGTTGTAGCAAATCCTTAGATTAGCCCATCCAATTAGCAATAAAATAGACTTTAATAATTGACAACGCCAGGGTAGATTTTATTGACATAATCGGGATGCTTCAGCAGGTCGCGAAAGCGCAGCATGGACTGGACGGGCCCCTGATCCAAAACCATATTGATAAGCCAATTGGGTATGCTCCCTGCAGGATGGGCCTTTAGGGTGTAGATCACATCGACCCTTTGTTCGTCTACTGGCGTAAAGGTCCAGGTATTGATGTGGTCGGTAATGCGGATAAATTCGGGCTGCATGGGATGGAGTTGGGCATTGCCAATAGTCACTGAGGTAAGTACTTTAGTAATAGAATCTTGTTTTAGAACGGAACGTGTGACCAAATCGCGATCATTCATTGGCCAGGGAAAGTCAATGAGAAAGTACTCGATGCTATTCTCATAGTCAATTTTTTGTAGGGGTTTGGATAGGGCACATTTGTAGACCCAATTTTGATAGGCGGGGACATCTGCAATCAATGTGGCGATGCTAGAAAGGGTCGCTTCTACTTGCAAGGTAATTTTGAGTTCTTTCAGATTAGAGTCTTCGACGTCTCTGGTGAATACTTTGATGCCCGAGCGTTCCTTTTTAAATATCCATTTCTTAGTGGCGGGTGCGGTGGGGGAGAAAAAGCTGAAAGCGAGCAAAATAAGGCTGTATAGAAGTAATTCTTTCATGGTAGCGAATGGTACTTAAAGACAAAGACTTGATCCCCTAAAGGATAGTCTTACTAAAATTGTATCGAATATATCGGTTTTCCTTTTAACAAACTCATTAGTTTCTTAGTTTTGCGGCCGGAAAGGAGGTCTAGCACGGCAAAAGCGTACTAATCTGCTTTCTTGAGAAGCATGACCTGTGATAAAGGTGCAATTTTTGTATAGTTTGGTTGCCTTTTGCAAACAATCTTCCGAAATTGTGGCTATATTGGAACAGGTCAACTGGCTTCATATTTGATAATGATTTCTTATGTTCTCACTATGAAGCAATATCACGACCTACTGCAACACATCCTCGATAATGGCACTACAAAAGGCGACCGGACAGGAACGGGTACGCTGAGTGTTTTTGGTTATCAAATGCGCTTCGACCTTCAAAAGGGCTTCCCGTTAGTGACTACCAAGAAATTGCACCTCAAATCCATCATTTACGAATTATTATGGTTTTTGAAGGGCGATACCAATGTGCGCTATTTGCAAGAAAATGGCGTCAGAATTTGGAATGAATGGGCGAGTGAAGAGGGCGACCTTGGTCCTGTTTACGGCAAACAATGGCGAAGTTGGGAAAGTCGAGATGGCAAACAGATTGACCAAATTAGCCAAGCCATTAAAACAATCCATAACAATCCAAACTCACGTCGCATATTGGTCAATGCTTGGAATGTTGGGGATTTAGATCACATGGCACTTGCCCCTTGTCACTGTCTTTTCCAGTTCTATGTTGCCGATGGCAAATTGTCTTGTCAGCTTTATCAGCGCTCGGCAGATTGCTTTTTGGGCGTTCCGTTCAATATCGCATCTTATGCTTTATTGACTATGATGATCGCTCAAGTCTGTGACTTGGCACCTGGTGATTTTGTACACAGCTTTGGCGATGCCCATCTGTACAATAATCATTTGGAGCAAACCAAGCTACAATTGGGTAGAAAGCCCCGTTCTTTGCCAAAAATGGTGATTAATCCTAGGGTTAAGTCCATTTTTGACTTCGAGTATGAAGATTTCGAATTACAGGGCTATGACCCTCATCCACACATCAAGGCAAAAGTCGCTATCTAGTGGATAAGTCATTGAAATACACATTATTTAGAACATATCTAAATAAGTTTGCTCATTTGATTAATATTGGTATTAATGTGATTGAGCTTTATCTTTGCGGTGACAGAACGATGACAAATGAAGAGTTATTAAAATGTCACACTATTAAATCAAAATTAAAGTCCGTTGGAATGATAATTAGATCATTGAGTATTAGGATTTTACTGCTTACTATTTGTTCTTTTTTCGTCTTTCAGCTTTCGGCTCAACCCAATCTTGAGGAGGGTAAAGCACTTTTTAAAGGAAACTGTGCGCAGTGCCATAATAAGAATATGGTTGACGATCTGACTGGTCCTGCATTGGCTGGTACGGAAGAACGCTGGGCAGATTATCCACGGGAAGATCTCTACAAGTGGATTCGCAACTCACAAGCGATGATTGCTGATGGGCATCCTCGTGCCACACAGCTATGGGCCGATTGGAAGCCAACTGTGATGAACAGCTTCCCCAATCTTACGGATGAACAAATAGATAATATCCTTGGCTACATCAATGGTGTTGTAGCGGGAGAGATTGATGCTCCTAAAGTTACTGGAGGGGGAGGTGTAGCAGTGAATAATACAGCAGACAGCGGGGACAATACCCTTTTGTTTGGTACACTCTTTCTCATTTTAGCTGTATTATCTGTTATCCTAGCTAGAATAATTTCCAACCTGAATCACATTTCCAAGGTAAAGGAAGGGGTAAATGTTGGGCCAAGAGCGACGCTGATGGAAGTATTGACCAGCAAAGGATTGGTCACCTTCCTGATTTTCTCATTGGTGGTGCTGGGAAGTTTTGTTACTGTTAATAATGCCATCAACCTGGGTAGACAGCAGGGTTATGCTCCTGAGCAGCCTATCAAGTTTTCTCACGCTACGCATGCGGGTATCAATAAAATTGATTGTCAATATTGTCATGACGGCGCTCGCCGATCCAAACACTCGGTCATTCCTGCTGCCAATACTTGTATGAATTGTCATAAGGCCATTAAGAAGGGACCTTCCTACGGTACGGCCGAGATATCCAAGATTTTTGCTTCTATTGGTTTTAATCCAAATACGGATAAATACATCGAGGATTACGAGAATATGGAGGAAGAGGAGATTGAAAAGGTATTCCGCGAGTGGATTACCAACAACTACCTCAAGGATAATGATATGAGTAGCCTGGATAATATTGGTCAGCGCGAAGTGGATAATCAGTGGAAAGGCATCAAGACTTCTTTGACCAATGATCAAAAGAAAAAGATTCCTGGCTCGATTGAATGGATACGAATCCACAATTTACCAGATCACGCCTATTTCAACCATGCACAGCACGTAAGTGTGGGTAAGGTCGAATGTCAGGAGTGTCATGGCCCTGTACAAGAAATGGAAGTGGTCGCTCAGTATTCTCCACTCTCTATGGGCTGGTGTGTTAACTGTCACCGCCAAACAGAGGTCAAATTTGCAGACAACGATTATTACGAAATATATGAAATCTACCACCAAGAACTGAAAGACGGTACTCGCGATGGAGTAACGGTTGAGGATGTTGGTGGTTTGGAATGCCAGAAATGTCATTACTAGCGAAGATATAGCCAACTGCATCTTGAAAGATTGCGTAAACACGCTTCATTGTAATAGCTACTTAATTCAAATATGAAGAAACATAAAAATGATGCTTGGGTAGGTTTAGGCGATAAGAATAGGGACGCCGATTACCTAGAGACGGTCAATAGCGAATTTACGGAATTGCCCATCATCGACAATCTGTCGAAAGAAGAGGCACTCGATATGGGGAGTAGTCGTCGTGACTTCCTCAAGTATTTGGGTTTTGGTTTGGGAGCAGCTGCCGTTGCAGCAGGTTGTGATACCCCAATCCGTCGAGCCATTCCTTATGTCGTCAAACCCGATGAAATCGTTCCTGGTGTTGCTACCTACTATGCTTCCAGTTTTGTTCAGGGAGGGGATTATTGCCCTGTCTTGGTCAGAACCCGAGAAGGACGTCCAATAAAAATGGATGGTAATACGCTCTCTAGTGTAACCATGGGAGGAAGTGATGCGCGGGCACAAGCCTGTGTGCTGAGTCTTTATGACACCAGTCGTTTCCGCTCTGCTGGACGCATTGTCGATGGTGAGGTAGAAGCTATGTCCTGGGCGGACTTGGATAAAGCTGTTAAAGGTAAATTGAATGCGAATTCGAATATCCGCATTTTGTGCAATACCGTGCTTAGTCCTACCACCAAGAAAGTATTTGAAGACTTTAAGGCCAAATACCCCAATACAGAAGTATTGATGTATGATCCAGTTTCCTGTTCTGCTATGTTGGAAGCTAATGAAGCTTGTTTTGGAGAAAAAGTGATTCCAGATTACCGCTTTCAGGATGCCAAAGTCATCGTCAGTTTTGATGCTGATTTCTTAGGTACATGGATTTCGCCTACCGAATATACCAATCACTACACTAGTAACCGTCTTTATGACAGCATCATCAAAAAGGAGATGTCGCATCACGTTCAGGTGGAAAGTGGTATGTCTGTAACGGGTTCCAATGCGGATAATCGCATTTTGGTGAAGCCATCTGAGCAGGGAGTAGCTATTGCGACCTTATATAATGAGTTGGCTAAGCTAACTGGCAACACCACAGTAAATGCAGCAGGTCTCAATCAAAAGGCCGCAGAATTGATGGTGAAGGTCGCTAAAGAACTACTTGATCACAAGGGGGAATGCTTAGTGATTGCTGGTTCTAATAATGTGGGAGAGCAGACTTTAGTCAACAAGATTAATGATATGCTGGGTAATTATGGTAAGACCATTGATTTTACCTATGCTTCTTTGCAGCGCCAAGGTTTAGATAAGCCAGTGACTAATGTACTGGTTCGTGAGATGAGCAATGGGGGTGTTGATGCGCTCTTTGTTGTTGGAGGAGCTAATCCAGCTTTTGATCTGCCTAATGCAGCCGCCTTCAGAGAAGGATTAGCCAAGGTAGCGGTCAAAGTTTCTTTTGCTGGAATCATGGATGAAACAACTGCGCTTTGCGACTTCATCGCTCCTGACCATCACGTGTTGGAAAGCTGGGGAGATGTAGCGCCAAAGAAAGGTTTCTACAGCTTGATACAGCCTACCATCCATCCGCTATTTGATTCCCGCGCAATGGGCCAAACGCTTTTGACCTGGTCAGAAAGCAGTACCATTGATCTGGATGCGGAGCAGCCTTACTACGACTATTTACGCGCCTACTGGCAGTCCAATATGTTTACGCAGCAGTCTGATTATGCTTCCTTTAATGCCTTTTGGGATAGTGTGCTGCACGATGGAATCTTTGAAGCTAAGCTTCCTGCTAAGCCTTACAGTGGGTGTAATGCAGATGTAGTTGCTGCGGCTAGTAAAATTAATAAGCCTGCTAATAGTGAGTTTGAGGTCTCCTTCTACGAGACCATTAACATGGGAGCAGGAGTATATTCTAATAATCCTTGGTTACAGGAATTGCCCGATCCAGTTACCCGTTGTGTTTGGGGAAATTACTTGGCGGTTCCCGTTGTTTGGGATGGGGATTCAATGATTGAAGGAATCAAAGGTATTGGTCGTAAGAATGCCAAGAGCAAGGGGGATCTGGTGAATTTGACGGTTGGCGGAGAGGCTAAAGAAGTCGTCGCTATTCCTCAGTTTGGCCAAATGCCTGGAACACTTTCTCTCGCCTTGGGCTATGGCCGCGAGGTGGTTGGAAAAAAGAAGAGGGCACTTGGTGAGTCTGTTGGGGTAGATGTTTTTCCCTGGATTTCTGTAGATGCCAATGGCAATACGCGCTATTACGCTACTGATGTGGAATTATCTGATATCGTTGGAGTAGAGGAGGAGTTTGCCTGTGTACAGTATCACCACACTATGGGGGTAACCAGTGTCGACGAAACAACTAATGAAGAATACAATGTGGATGAGCGAGCTTTGGCTTATCAAGGCTCCTTAACCGATCGTTCTATTATCTACTCTGGTAATGTCAGAGAATTAGATGATCTGATCCATCATATTGAGCATAAGCGCGAACACGCTGCGGAACTCAATTCTAAGACCCTATATCCTTACGAAGAATACAAGGAGCAAAAGTATAGTCAGGGACATCACTGGGAATTGTACATTGATATGAATGCTTGTACGGGTTGTGGCGCCTGTGTCATTGCCTGTATGGCAGAAAATAATATCCCAGTTGTTGGAAAGCGCGAAGTACATCGCCATCACGAAATGACTTGGTTGCGTATTGACCGCTACTATTATGGGGATATTGATAATCCAAGTGTGGTTTATCAGCCTATGATGTGTCAGCACTGTGATAATGCACCCTGTGAGAATGTTTGTCCAGTAGCAGCGACCAACCACAGTGCAGAGGGTTTGAATCAAATGACCTACAATCGTTGTATCGGTACGCGCTATTGTGCCAATAACTGTCCTTACAAAGTTCGTCGCTTCAACTGGCTGGATTACACCACTGCGGATTTGTTCCCTGGCAACCAGCCTAATGTTTCTGAAGAAGAGCTACCATTTGGTGCAGACAATTTGACGCGGATGGTATTAAATCCTGATGTAACTGTTCGTACACGTGGTGTTATTGAAAAGTGTAGCTTCTGTGTACAGCGTATTCAGGAAGGAAAGCTGACGGCTAAGCGCGAGGGTCGACGCCTGAAAGATTCCGATATTGTTTCTGCTTGTCAGAACTCTTGCCCAACGGGCGGTATCGTATTCGGAGATAAGAATGATGAGAATAGCGAACTCAATAAGCGTTTGCGTCAAAATAAGCTTGTATACAAAGTATTGGAAGAGGTGAATACGGAGGCTTCTGTTAGTTATGTAGCGAGAGTAAACAATCGCGATCCAGAATTGGATGCATAGCAGCGGACATAGCTGTCTATTGACCTTCGATCAAAAAAATAAGAAGACTGCGAGTTTTGGATCGCAGTGATTAGATAAATTAATTCAATTATGAGCGCAGTAGTATCGGCAATTCGGGAACCCTTGATCACTGGTGGAAAAACGTACCACGACATCACTGAGGATCTAGTGGGGCCTACGGAAAAAGCACCCAATTCGACCTGGGTTATTGGATTTATAATTGCCTTGTCCTTTTTGGGCTTTGGACTCTTTACCATTACCTGGACGATTTGGGTAGGGATTGGTAGTTGGGACCTTAACAGAACCATTGGATGGGGATGGGATATCACCAACTTTGTTTGGTGGGTAGGAATTGGTCATGCTGGTACCTTGATCTCCGCCATCCTTTTACTTTTCCGTCAGAAATGGCGTACTGGGGTAAACCGAGCAGCGGAAGCCATGACTATTTTCGCGGTAATGTGTGCGGGTTTATTCCCGATTATTCACATGGGACGCGTTTGGTTGGCTTTCTTTATCTTTCCATTACCCAATACGCGTGGTCCACTTTGGGTAAACTTTAATTCGCCGCTACTTTGGGACGTATTTGCCATTAGTACTTACTTCACCGTATCCTTACTTTTCTGGTATACGGGTTTGGTGCCTGATTTTGCGACTGTTCGCGACCGGGCAAGTGGTTTGAGAAGAAGAATTTATAATTACCTTTCTTTTGGTTGGACGGGTTCGGCTAAGCACTGGCAGCGTTGGGAGTCATTGTCGCTTATTTTGGCTGGTTTGGCAACACCGCTTGTACTTTCTGTACACACCATTGTAAGTTTTGACTTTGCTACCTCTGTTATTCCAGGATGGCATACAACTATATTCCCTCCCTATTTCGTGGCGGGGGCTATCTTCTCAGGGTTTGCTATGGTATTGACGCTCATGCTGATTACTAGAAAGATATTACATCTCGAAGATTATATTACGATTAACCACATTGAGTCAATGAATAAGGTAATCGTTTGTACAGGAACAATTGTGGGGGTCGCTTATCTGACTGAGCTTTTCGTCGCCTGGTATTCGGGATACATTTATGAGCAATTTGCTTTTTATAATCGTGCAGCTGGTATCTACTGGTGGTCTTATTTCGGGATGATGTTTTGTAATGTGATCTCACCACAGTTCTTCTGGTTCAAAAAGATTCGTCGTTCTGTGACTTGGACTTTCTTGTTGTCCATCGTCGTAAACATTGGAATGTGGTTTGAGCGCTTTGTGATTATCGCCACTACTTTGGCCCGTGACTATTTGCCTTCAAGCTGGAGTTATTATGTACCAACTTGGGTAGAGATCGGTATTTTCCTTGGTACTATGGGACTATTCTCAACGCTATATCTGCTGTTTACGCGGGTTGCTCCCGTGGTTGCGGTAGCGGAAATCAAGAGTATCCTCAAGTCCTCAGGAGATCAGTATGTTGGACCTAATGTATTAGTAAAGAAGGCTGCTGCTAGTGAAGAAGAAAAGGATACGCTCATTAAATAATTGATAACCTTTAGATTATGGCTAGTTCTAAAAATAGTGAAGTGTTGTTTGGTCTTTATGATGATGAAGAGATTTTGCTCGACGCGGTGAGAAAGGCCAATGAAGCTCATCTGGAAATTATGGATGTTTTTACACCATTCCCCGTTCACGGACTTGATCCGCTGTTGGGGCTGGCGGAATCTAGACTCCATATTGCTGGGTTTATTTATGGTTCTTTGGGAACATTGACTGCCTTTGGTACCATGACTTGGATTTTTACGCGAGATTGGCCCATTATTTTTGGAGGTAAGCCCTATTGGTCCGTTCCTGCATTTATCCCGATTACTTTCGAGTTGACAGTACTTTTTGCGGCGGTTGGAATGGTGATTACCTTTTATGTGATCTGTGGCTTAGGGCCAGGCGTAACTAATGAGACGCTTGACGATCGCATTACAGATGATAAATTCTGTATTGCTTTCAGAACCAATGGCTATTCAGAGGAGCAGATTGATCGGCTTCACGCCTTCTTTGGTCAGACAGGTGCCTCTGAAGTCAACACCAAAACTTTAAATCAGTAGTCAGATATGAATAACAGATTAAATCATATTTCGCTTTTGGCCTTGTGCCTATGCTACTTGTTCTTTAGTGCTTGTCAGCAACCTGACGGAAATAGTCCAGGAAGTGAGTACATGCCAGATATGGGGCACTCTATTGCCTATGAAGCGAACCACTACGATTATTATTATTACAATACCTGGGGAGGGGAGCAAGCCTATTATGAAATGGCTCAGCCTAGAAAGCCCGTAAAGGGTACGATACCAAGAGGCTATACTAAGGTGCACAATGCTCCAAATGCTGCCGCTAAATTGGTTGCTCTACAAAGAGTCAACGATCATAAAGTAATGGTGAATGGTAGTGTGCCTTATCACTATGAGGATACAGAGGACGAAAGGTTGAGAGCGACTGCCGAAATCGTACTCAATCCATTTCCTATTACAGAGGATGGGCTGGCTCGCGGTAAGGAATTGTACAATGTCAACTGCGCCATCTGTCATGGAGAAAAGGGAGATGGAAATGGTTGGATTTATGAAAATGGGGCCTATCCTGCTGCTCCAGCTAATTTTTTGACGGATGTTTTTTACGAAGCCTCCAATGGTCGTTATTACCACGCTTTGATATATGGAAAGAACGTAATGGGGGGCTATGCTGACAAATTATCCTATGAAGAGCGCTGGCAAGTGATCCACTGGATTCATGCCCTACAAGCAAAAGAAAAGAAACTGGCCTATAATGCCGACGAAAATACCCTAAATAATATTGACATTCCATCCAGCGAGGTGGGTTTCATTACAGAGGATCAACCAGAAGAACAGCCAGAACAGCCTCCATACATTGGAGATGTTAAGCCTGGTCAGGGAGGACAAGGTAAAGAGGAGCACAGTGATTCGCATAGTGAGGGTAGTCACGGTGGTCAAGGACATTAAAAAACTATAATCAACGAAAAAGTCTTAATGGGAAATTCAGCTCATACAGCAGATAACGCGATAAAGCACTTTACCTTTGAAGGTAGACAGAAGGCCGTATTGCTCAGTTTTATTCTACTGGGTGCCGTGTGTCTTCTGCTGAGTTACTTTATGGATAGTACGCCTCATCATTCGAGGTTTTGGACTAATTATTTGATTAATGTCGTTTACTTCACAGGTATCTCTTTTATCTCTCTATTTGTATTGGCCGCCTTTGTGACGGCTTATGCAGGTTGGTACACGGTGATGAAACGAATTTGGGAAGCTTATTCTCAATTTTTGTGGGTGTCTTTTATCTTTTTTGCCTTCCTTGTCTTGGGGGTTTGGATGCATTGGCACCACCTGTATCATTGGGCAATGGATGGTGTAACCGATCCCAATAGCCCTAATTACGATGCGATTTTGGCTGGAAAAGCACCTTTTCTGAATAAGTATTTCTTTAGTATTGCTACGATGGGCATGCTTGCCGTTTGGTTTTTCTTTGCTAAGCGAATTCGCAATATCTCTTTGCAAGAAGATGAGCAAGGTAGCTTTGGAGATTTTTCCTTTCATCGCAAGCTACGTGTTAGTGCAGGTATATTTTTGCCAATTGCTGCTTTTTCAAGCGCAGCACTGATTTGGCAGTGGGTGATGTCGATTGATTCTCACTGGTACAGCACCATGTTTGCTTGGTATGCGACCGCAAGTTGGTTTGTAGGCTGTTTGTCTTTGACCATTTTGCTGTTGATCTATCTCAAGTCAAAAGGCTATTATTCTAATGTCACGGATGAGCATATGCACGATTTAGGCAAATTTTTGTTTGCTTTTAGTGTATTTTGGACTTATCTATGGTTTTCACAGTATATGTTGATTTGGTACGCCAATGTGGGGGAAGAGACGGTTTATTTCCACTTGCGTAGAAATGAGTATCCCGTTTTGTTTTATGGCAATTTGGTGATCAACTTTTTCCTTCCTTTTTTCATTTTAATGAGAAACAGTACCAAACGTAAATATGGAACTTTAGCCTTTACGGCTATCCTTACTTTCTTTGGTCACTGGTGGGACTTTTTCTACATGGTTAAGCCAAGTACATTGAATAGTATTTCCCATATGGATCACAGCGGTAGTCATGGCAATGAGGCGGAATTACACGGTGCAGCAGAGCACGGTGCTGGAGGCGCTCACGGTGCTGGCCATAGTGCAGGAGACGGTCATGGGGAAGTCGCGCATAGCGACGGACATGGCGATCATGGACATTCAGAGGCTGGTCATGGAGAGATAGCGCATAGTGGAGATCACGGAGATGCGGCAGCACATGGAGCAGATCACGGGCATGGTGCTATCTCTCCATGACCAGCCTCTGAATGTCCATGATCGCCATGTCCGTCGCTATGCGCGACTTCCCCAT